>JANXVA010000219.1 GCA_025351875.1 Myxococcales bacterium
TAGCCGAGGAGGAAGCCGGGCAGCGCGTCGACGATGCGCGAGGTGAGCGTCTCCTTGCCGGCGGTCTTCTTGTCGATGGGGCCCGAGCGGCGCGCGAGCGCGAGCGACACGAGCACCGGCGCGAGCAGGAGGATGCGCGCCGACTTCGACGCCGCCGCCATGACGCCGCCGATGCCGCCTTCGCCGCCCATCTGCGTGCCGACGGCGATCGCGCTCGACAGGTCGTTCACAGCCAGCCCGCTCCACAGGCCTGCGTGCGCCGGATCGAGACCGATGAGCAGCGCGGCGGCGCGGAACGAGATCATCGCGACGACGCTGAAGAGGAACATCACCGCGATCGCGACACCTTGCTCGTCGCGGTGAGCGCCGACGACAGGCGCGATCGCGTTCACCGCGGAGGCGCCGCAGATCATCGTGCCACCGGCCAGCAGATCGACGAGCGGGCGACGCACGCCGAGCATCACGCCCAGGACGTGCGCGACGAAGAACGCGCTCGGTAGCGAGCAGGCTGCGACACCGAAGATCATCGTCAGCTCGCCACGACCGAAGAAGCTCGTCTGCACCTTCATGCCCATGAGGATGATGGCGAGGCGCAGCACCCACTTGCCGATGTAACGCAGACCGGGCGCGTAGCGGTCGGGCTCGCGCTCCTTGCCGAGACCTCCAAGGCCCAGCATCCGCGCGAGCGGCGTGTTGACGATGACCGCTCCGATCAGGAGGGCGAGCATGACGTCCGAGACGAACGGCGAGGGCGGCAGGACATGCGCCATCCCGACAGAGACGACGGCGATGACGAGCGCGAGCACGAGGCCCGAGACATCAGGACGGGACGGAAGCCACTGCGATCGCAAGGTGCCTTCCATACCACGCAGAAAGGCGGTGAGGAGCGTGAGGAGCCTTGACCTGATGCGGGGATCGACGCTTCATGCACGGCGATGATCGGACGACGCGGTGTGCTGCAGGCGGCGGGGGCTCTCGCCGTCCTTCGCTCGGGTGTTGCGAACGCGGACGAGCTCTTCCTGCGCAACGGCGCCTCCCCACAGCAGCTCGCCACGCCGCTCGAGTTCTTCGACCGCGCGATCACGCCGACGCGCGTGTTCTTCGTCCGCAGCCACTTCGGCCCACCCGCGCTCGACCGGACGCGCAAGACCGCCTTCGACGGGCTCGTCACGACACCGCTCACGCTCGACGTGGAGGAGCTCCGCAAGTCCTTCCCAGAGGTCACGATCACCGCCGTGCTCCAGTGCGCGGGCAACGGTCGCGCGATGCAGAAGCCGCGCGTCCCCGGCGTGCAGTGGCAACACGGGGCGATGGGTCAGGCGACCTTCACGGGCGTGCGCTTGAAGGACGTCCTCACGAAGGCAGGCCTCTCGAAGGACGCGCTCTTCCTGCGTGTCTCCGGCGCGGACGCACCGCCGAAGCCCACCGTGCCAGGGTTCATCCGCAGCCTGCCGATCGAGCGCGCCATGGATCCCACGACGCTCGTCGCGTACCGCATGAACGGCGAGGACCTCACGCTCGCGCACGGCGCGCCGCTCCGCCTCATCGTCCCGGGCTGGGCCGGCGATCACTGGGTGAAGTGGCTCACCAGCGTGCGTGCGCAAAAGGAGGAGGACGCCGGCTTCTTCATGAAGACGGCCTACCGGATGCCCACCGAGGCCGTGGAGCCGGGCGCCGCCGTCCCGCCCGAGAAGATGAAGCCGGCGACGACGTTCCCGGTCAAATCGATCATCGCGCGCCCGGACGGCCAGAAGCGGCCGGTGGGGCCACAGGAGGTCGTCGGGATCGCGGTCTCGGGCGTGGCGCCGATCGCGTCGGTCGAAGTGTCGATCGACGGCGGCAAGACGTGGGCGAAGGCGACCGTCGAAGGCGAGGGCGGCATCGGACGCGCGCAGGTGTTCCGGTATCGCTTCGATCAGAAGGAGCCGGGCCATGTGAAGGCGATGGCGCGGGCGAAGGACAAGAAGGGTAACGAGCAGCCCGAGTCGCCGCCGTGGAACCCGAGCGGATATTTCTGGAACGGCTGGCACGCGGTGGACTGGGAGGTGGGCACGTGAGGCGCCTGCTGGGTTCTCTGCTCGCGGCGCTCGCGCTCGCGGGATGTCCGTCGAAGAGCGATGCGCCGCAAGGCGCGACGACGGACGCAGCGGCGAAGGGTGACGCGACGGTGAGCGCGACGACGAGCAACGCGGACGCCAAGGCTCTCGTCGCGCAGGCCTGCCTCTCGTGTCACACCGAGCAGACGCTCGCGCAGCAGCGGCTGACGCAGCCGCAGTGGACGAAGACCGTGACCAAGATGGTCGGTTGGGGCGCGAACCTCGACGCCACCGAGGTCGCACCGCTCGTCGCATATTTGTCCGCGACGTACGGCCCGAACGCCGGCCCTTACGCGGTCGAGACGATCAGCGCCGACGACGCGCTCGCCGAGCTTGCGCCCACCCCCGACGCGCCGTTCCCGGCGGGCGATCCCGACAAGGGCAAGGCGCTCTTCGTCGACAAGTGCTCGGGCTGCCACGGACAGGACGCGCGCGGGAGCATCGGCGTGCTCCTCGTCGATCGACCGATCCTCTACCGCGCCGCCGATCTCGCGAAGACGGTCCGCAAGGGACGCGGCAAGATGCTTCCCATCGCGCTCTCCGACGCTGACGTGGGCGATGTCATCGCGCATCTCCGCCGGCTCAAGAATCCGCCTCCCCCGCCCTGATCTAGCGTCGCTCACGCACCGCAGCGCGCGCGGAGCGCGAAGAGCGACGGAAGGACCGCGCTCCACACGAGCGCGATGAGCCCCAGCGCGATGAGCCGCGGCGCATCGAGCGCGACCGGACCTAGGCGCGCCCCCGCGTCGTACGCGAGCGCTCCGCCCGCGGCGCCGACGACCGCGCCGAGGAGCGGAAGCCTGCGAAGCGCGTCGAGAAGCCCACCTCGAGCGGTGGCCGCCGCGAAGTTGGGCCAGAGCGCGACGAGCCACGGCGGAGCAACGAGGCCCTCGATGTGGAGCACGCCAGTACGGAGCAGCGTGGTGTCGACGACGAAGCCGAGGACGGCCGCGCCGACGAGAACGAGCGCCTCACGCCACCTCGAGGGTTGGCGCTCGACGTGGACCGACAGCGCGACGAGCACCACCACCGGCCCGAGCCACGGGTGACCGTGCGCGGCGCCGAGGACACAAGCGAACCATCCGAGCTGCAGGCCGACGAACGACGCGAACGCGCGCATCGTAACCCGGCTCACCCGAGATGCGGCGCGAGCGTGGCGTACGCGTTGCGGACGAACGGAAGGCTCTGCGCGACGCTCGAGAGAAGGTCCCAGTAGTCGCGCTGCTCGACGACACGTCCGCTCTTGACCCGCGCGTGCGTCGTGCCGTGGAAGACGAGCTTCGGGCCGAGACGAGGCTCGTAGAGCATGGTCCACGCGAGGAACACGGAGCCACGACCGCCGACGGCCTCGGACACCTCGAACGAGAGGCGCCGTGCGCGAGCGAGGATGCGACGGTTCATCGCCAGGAACGCATCGCGCCCGTGCAGCGTCTGCAGCGGATCGCGAAAGACCATGTCCGGATCGTAGAGCGCGCCGAGACGCTCGATGGCCGCGTCGCCCTCGTGCTCGAACGAGACATAGAGATCGCGGAGCTGATCTGCGAGCGCCTGATCCTGACCTTCATCCGACATCGTGCTGATCCCTTCCTTGCTGCGGCTCGGACCTGTGCCCGAGCCAGAAACGCGCCCAGCTCCCACGGCTTCGCAGGAGCGCGACGAGGACGTATATGGCAGTGAACGCATTGCCGAGCGTGAGCACGAGCACCACGAAGGCAAGCGCTCGACCGAGGTGCTTCTCGCGAAAGACGACCCAGCCCGAGAAGAGCGCGAAGCCCACGTAGAGATCGGCGAGCGTGACCTTCCCCCACGCGAGCGCGAAGAGGATGCTCCCCTCGGCACCGAAGCTGCCTTCCACGGACGCGCGCCCGATGAGCGCGAACATGCCGACGGCGGCGAGCGCAGAGAGGATGATCGCGGCACGCATCGTCAGGCCGCCTTCCCGCGAGGCTCGTTCAGCTGGACGCCGCCGAGCTCCTCGCATCGCGCGAAGAGCTCGACCCTTCGGCGCTGACCCTCGCGGGTCCAGGGCAGCGGGTACTCCATCGCGACGCGCCGATCGAACCAGAAGAGGCCAGGCGTGCCCTTCGGAGGCGCGCTCGCCGCGAGCCACACGACGGTATCGGCCCCTTGCTCTGCGGTTCGCAGCACGTTCTTCATCGTCCCGTGGAACTTCGGCAGCGAGGTGCGCACGGCGGTCGTGTCCGCCCAGCCGGGGTGCATGCTCGCGAACGTGATCGTGCCCTCCGGAACCCGCTCGGCGAGCATGTGAGCGAGGATGACCTGCGCGCGCTTCGCGTTGGCGTAGGCGCGTACTCCGTCGAAGGCCTCGGGCGTGACGTCGTTCAGCGAGAGGTCGAGGCGCTGCGCATACAGGCCCCCCGACGCGACGAAGACGACGCGCGCGTCGTCCGAACGCGAGAGGCGCTCGCGGAGGAGCGCCGTGAGCGCGAAGGGGCCGACCACGTTCGTCGCGAACGTCAGCTCGATTCCGTCGCTCGTCAGCTCCTTGTGGTCGGGGAGCACGCCGGCGTTGTGAACGAGCACGTCGACCCGTTCGAGCGCGAAGTCCTCCGCGAAGCGCCGGATCGACGCGAGGCTCGACATGTCGACGATCGCGAGGTGCACGCTTTCCTCTCCATGTTCGCGCGCGATGGCGTCGCGAGCCTCCGTTCCGCGCCCGCGGTCGCGACATAGCATCCACACGCGAAACCCACGACGCGCGAGCTCACGCGACGTCGCGTAGCCGATCCCCGAGTTCACGCCCGTCACGAGCGCGACGCGCCCATGGGCGTCCTCCGGGAGATCGCCGGGATCGAAGCCGCGCGCGTTCAGCTCGAACCCCATCCGGTTGAAGGAATACGGAGCAACCGGATCGGTCACGTGGCGAACCAGCCAGACGAGGGAGGAGAGCGTGCTCATTGAAGCGGTGCGTGAATCGGCGCGCGGCGACAGCCGGGCTTCGTGAAGACCATGTGCACGCAGCCGAGGTAGCGCTCGTCGAAGCCGCCCTCGCAGTAGGCGAGGTAGTACTCCCACATGCGCAGGAACGGCTCGTCGAAGCCGAGCCGCCGCACCGCGTCCGCGTTCTCGAGGAAGCGCTCGCGCCAGTGGCGAAGCGTGCGCGCGTAGTGCGGCGTGATGTCCTCGAGCTGGACGAGGCGAAGATCCGAGGCCCGCGTGGTGGCGTCGATCATCGAGGTCACCGACGGGATGCAGCTCCCGGGGAAGATGTACTCCTTGATGAAGTCGATGCTGCCGCGGTGCTGCTCGTGATGCTGGTCGGCGATGGTGATCGCCTGGATCAACATCATGCCGTCGGGCGCGAGGCGCTCGCTGCAGGCGCAAAAATAGCCATCGAGGTACTCGTGACCGACGGCCTCGATCATCTCGACCGAGACGATCGCGTCGTACTGGCCGTCGACGGCACGGTAGTCGAGCAGGTCCACGGCGACGGCGTCGGCGAAACCGGCGGCGGCGATCCGCTCCCG
>JANXVA010000454.1 GCA_025351875.1 Myxococcales bacterium
GTTCATCCGCCGCAACAGGAAGATGCGCTCGACGATGCCGAGCTCGCTCTCGCCGATCAGCTTGTCGAACGCCCCCTCCGACGGCACGAACGGAGGCGGCTGGTTGACACTATTCTCGGCGACGAGCCGCTCGGCCACCCAGCGGATGTGACCGAGCAGCACGATGAAGTGGTCCTCGAAGACCTCGTCCATCGCGTCGCCCCTCACCTCGAGCGCCTCGACGAAGGACTCGGCGACCGCCGACGTCCCTCCCGCCTGACGGGCCATGTAGGCGAGAAACCCGACGCCGCCGGGCCCACGCACCGTGCCGATCCGCTTGCCGTTGCGACGCAGCGTCACCGTACCGGTCGTGACGAGATAGAAGCAGCGCGGCGGCTCGTCCTCGTGCAGGAGCGTGCCGCCCTTCTTGAACGTCACGGTGCGCAACGATGCGGCGAGCTGGGCGATATCGTGCGCCGGCAGCGTCCGCAACGTCGGCACGGAGCGAAGACGGAGGATGCGCTCCGTGACCTCAAGCTGGCGCATGTGTTCCTCCTTCGTCGGCCTCGGGCGCGAGGACGTCGCGCACCTTGCCCATGAGTCGCTCGCCGAGGCTCTCCGCGAGCGGGTTCGCGTCTGCGCGCGAGGCGCGCGGCACCGTGCTGGGGTCGATGCCGAGCTCGACCGCACGGTACTCGGCCAGCGTGCGCATCGTCGTGCTCCGCTGCGCGAGGATCTCCCGGATTGCGTCGTCGTACGTGAGCGACGCGCGGGGTGCCTGGGCGCTGCTGCGCTCGCCCACGAGCTCGAGGATGCGCTCGCGGAGGGGCGGCTTCACGATGTTCTCCACGAGCTCGAGGCTACTCGCGAGCGACTTCGGATTCTTGCTCCGCAGCCCGCGCCAGATGTCGTCGAACGGCGCCTTGTGTATCAGCTCGAGCAAGAGGAACACGCGCTGCGTCGCGTGGAGCTCCTTGTCGTGAACGAGGTCCGCGAGCAGGTGATGTGCCGCTTGCAGCGGCTCGAAGGGCGTCACCGCCCGCGAAGAAGCAGGCGCAGCCTCGTCGCCCCCGACCGCGAGGGCCGCGCCCCAGCGGCGCAGCTGCTCGGCATGATCGAGCGTCTGCTCGGCGGCCCGGGTGAGCGGCGTCGGGTCGAGGTCGAGGCCTGGGTGCTGGCGCCGCAGCTTCACGAGCCCGCGAATCACCTTGAACCGCACGACGCCGTCGTAAGGGTTCTGCAGGTGACGAAGCAGCACGGGCGCTGCAACCGTCGGCTCGAAGAGACAGAGCGTGCGCGGCAGGTGGCTGCGAATGTCGCGTGGGATCTGCGCGGCGGAGAGCGCCTTGTCGATCGCGTCGAGCGCACCTGGGATCGCCGTGAGCGCCGCCCGCGCCTCCGTCCGGAGCTCGTGGCGGTTGAGCATCTGCACGAGGGAAGGCAAGAAGCGTGGGCTCCGGCGGACCCCCATGGCGCGGGCAACCTCGAGACGCACACGCACGTCCGGACGTCCCTCGAGGAGGATCGAGGGTGCCTGGTCCGCACGCAGCTCAGGCACGCCGCACGACAGATCGCGGAACGTTGGGGCGAGCTGGTCGATCTCGATGAGCAGCTCGTCGAAGCGATCGTCGACCCGCGTGCCCTCGCCTCGCCTCGGGCCGACGGCGCGGAGCGCGCGTGCGAACTCGGCGCCGGCCTGCCACGATTTGGTCTCCATTGCCTTGACGAGCCGGGCGTCCGCGTCGGCGAGGTCGATCCATCCGCGCGCCATCAGCGCGACCAGCGCCGTCACCGACACCTGCGGGCACTCGTCGGAGATCCGCTCGAGCAGGAGCTCCTTGTTGGGGAGGACGGCGGTCCGTGCGCGAAGCGCGGCCGCCGCTACCTCGCGATCGGGGTGACCGCTGAGCCGGTCCGCAATCGACACGAAGTCGACACGCCCCATGTCCGTGAAGATCTCGAGCGACCGCAACACCACGTCGCGACTCGGGTGGTAGAGGATCAGCGCGGGGATGAGCCGCTCGCGATGCTGCTCGGCCAGGAGCTCGAGCGACGCGATGACCTCGACGTCACGGCTGCTGTTGAGGCCGGCGAACAGGGTCTCGAGCGCGCCGAGATCGAGCTCCGGAAGCTCCGCCTTTCCGCTGAGACCGCCCATCTTCAACGTCTCGCGGAAGACCTCGAGGTACGCCGTGCGGATCGCGACCACGAGCGAGATCCAGAGGACCGCGAGGCCGAGCACGATCGCGCCGAGCGTCATCGGCGCGGCGGCTCCGATCGCGACGAGCCCGAGAATGCCCACGGACGCGAGCGCCTGCCCTCCTCGCGAGCCGACGAGATCGACGACGGGCTTGATCCGCTCGCGGATCACGTCGGGGACGGGCACGAGGAGGAGCTCGGTGCTCGTCTTGTGCAGCGAGTACCGGAGCGCGCCGTCCAGGCTCTTCAACACGACCGAGGCGACGAGCAGGCCGCCCGTCATGAGCACACCCGACGCGGCGACGAGCATCGCAACCGGGAAGAAGAAGAGCGCTCGCTGCACGCCCGCGCGTCGAAATACCCACGGCGCGATGAAGAGCTGCGCGAGGAGCGCGAGCGCGTTGGTGATGGCGTAAAACGTCGACAGATAGTTGCCGAGGAGGCGCGTATCCCTGATCTCGTGGGCGACCTGCGATTTGAAGAGATAGTCCGCGACGGTCACGGTGATCGTCGAGACGAGCACGATCCCGAGTACGCGCCGCGCGAACGTGTTCTCCCAGAGGAGACCGACCGTGGCGCTCATCGGGCGCCGAGGAGCGTCGCCGTCGTCTTCGCGCGAACGTTGGGCGCGCGCTGTCGTCTCGGCAGGGAGCACGATGACGAGGCACGGCAGGGCGGCCAGGACGAAGATCCCCGCGGCGAGCAGGACGGCCGAACGGGGCGACATCATGCTGATCGAGAGGCGTGCGAGCACGGCTCCGACGACGCCGCCGAGCACAGCCCCCGCGCCGATGAAGCCATAGAGACGCTTCGCCTGCGTCATCGTGTGGGCGCGACCGAGGAGCGTCCAGACCTGCACCATTGCCCAGGAGCCGAAGAGGCCCGTCCAGACGTAGAGCGCGTAGAGAACCGTGTGGGTCGGCGTGCCGCCCCGGAGCAGCGTCCAGAAGACGGTCGTGATGCCCGCCGCGACGACCATCGAGCCGGCAACGCCGAGCTTGCTGTCGGCCCTCGCTGCCTTGATCTGCGAGAGCAGCAGCGCGATGGCCACGATGACGAGATACATCCACGGGAGCCGTGAGGCCGGCATCTTCGCGAGGAAAAACGCGTCGCGCGCCGTCTCCAGGAGCGTGTGGCCCGTGGTGATGGCGAGCAGCGTCGCAAAGGCGGCGAAGGTGTTTCGCCGCTCCCCTGCGCGAATGTCGAGGAAGCCCCGCAGCGTGCTCATCGTATCGGCCGTTCCCCCGCCAGCGTACCCGACCTGATCCTTGGTCCTTCGCGATTCGATGCCGGCCGTTGCCGCATCGTCGCTTGGGCGGTCAGGCCGAGCTCAGCCTCGTACGGGGAGAGTCAATCGACGGCGCGCTTGAAGATGAAGAAGCACTCCTTCGAGTTACCTCCTCGCTCTCGATCAAAGCTGGAGATCAGCTCCCAGCCGTCGCTGCCGAGCTCGTTCAGCTTCGTCTCGAAGTCGGGCTCGGTGATCTCGTAGATGTCGATGGTGATGCGCTTGTACGCCCACTTGGTCATGCCGGGAGCTTAGCGCGAGGGAGCTGCGACGTCGCCTGTCCGGTGGCCGACGAAGGTGGCGAGGATCGTCTTGTCCGCGCCGCCCACGTGGACGGTCGCCGTCCAGTAGCCGTGGTCGATGCGGTCGATCGTGGCGTCCAGCGGGCCGTGGTCGGTCGCTGCATCCCACATCTGCGCGCTGCCTTCTTTCATGTGGAGGAGCGGGAGGTCGAGTCGCTTGACCTGGTCTTGCACGGCGCCGACGAGGACATCGAGGCCGAGGGTGCAGAGGTTCTGGATCTCGGTCTTGTGGTCGACGCAGATCTTCCCGGGGCCGATCGGGTCGATGCAGCGCTTCGAGACGTCGTCGGCCAGCGCCGCGCAGTCGATGACCTTTCCGAGCGCGTCACGGAGGCCGGTCGCCCCGAACTTGTCCTTCATCAGCCTGTCGGCCGCGAGCAGCGCGAACGAGCCGATCGGGATGTTGAAGCCGTGGTCTCCGAGCTTCAAGCGCGCCGACTCGAGCTCGGGGGAGCGCTTCTCGAGCGAGACGGCGTTGGCCTTGACGCTCTGCTTTTCCAGGGACTTGAGGACCTCGGGCGCGTTGATGACGGTGCGTTTGTCCGACCAGTTGTAGGCGATGCCCGAGAACGTGTGCGAAGCCTGCGCGTCGCCGATCGCATTGCCGACGGGCAGCTCGAGGGTCGTGACCATCTCGAACCTGGTCGTGATGGTCGCAAGGTCGTCGAGCATCCCGGTGAGGTGCTGCGCGAACGGCACGCTCTTGTAGAGCGACTTGACCATGTGGTCGTCGATGTACCCCAGCACGAGATCGCGGATGAGCGAAGGGATCGCGTTGAGCACGCTGGGGACGACCGGCACCTTCGCCGCGGCAAGGAGGTCCACCATCGTCTGCGACGGGTGCTCCTTGAAGTTCGAGAGCGCCTTCAGCGTGTCGTTGGCGACGTCGGGGAACACGCCTGCGGAAGTGAGGTCGAAGGTGTTCGACAGCTCGTAGACGCCATCGAGCTTCGGAGCGAGCGGCTTGCCGTCCGCGCCGACCGGAAGGCCATCCGGGCCGAGCGTCACACCGTTCGGGCCTTGCGTCGTCGTGCCCTCGGCGTGGCTGCCGTCGGCGCTCATCGGGCCGGGAGCGCCGTCGTCACTGCCCCCGCAGGCGGCGACCACGAAGGCGAGCATCACGACGGGAAGGGCGCGGAGAGGCAGGCTCATACCTCTGCCGACAGCAAGGCTCATACCGCCGCGCACTTCGTTGGGATCGCCTGAAATTACCTGCTTTCAGGGATTTCGGCCGTCGTCCCGATCGGCTGGCGATCCAGGTTGCTGGCCAAACGACGCCTGCCAGCCCTCCCGCGTTGCGCAAGAACCCGCGCAGCTTCACGGCGAGGAGACGGCCTGAGCCACGACGAGGAGCACGACGAACGGCAGGAGCACGACGACCGACGAGAGCACGCCGACGCCTGCCGCGGCCCAGGCAGAGCCCCGCTTGCCGCCCATCGCATGGTGTTGCCTGACGAACGCGTCCTGCCGGGACCTGGCAATGAACATCATGAGCACCAGGGGCCCGACGCTGAACGGAAAGCGCGGAACCCCGGTCGGGAGCAACGCCGCCAGCGCGAAGAGCAGCCCGGTCCCGACGAATCCTGCGAGGACGGTCTTCACGGCTGCGCGGGTCCGCCCGACGCGGTGCTCGTTGATGGCCATGATCACCGAGCCGCCGAAGGGCGAGCCGAGGAAGGTCGCGAGCCCGACGAGGTTCGGTGCGTAGAGCGCCGCGTCGAGACGGGTCGCGAGCGGCAGGCCGAACGCCGCCGCCGGCGACGGTGAGGCCTGAGGCGCCGCGTACGGGTTCGCGGCGTACGGAGAGAGGTACGGGTTCGCGGCGTACGAAGCTGAAGGGGGCGGACCGAAGGAGCCGTGAGGGGCGTTCATCACCCGGAAGAGCCCCGGCTCGCCTCGCAGTCGCGATCGAATTCGAAAGAAAACGCGCTCCGCCTCAGGACCTCACTTAACCAGGGACTTGCAGCCGAGCAGGATGTCGATCTTCGCGGCGCCGCTCTCGAGCTTCACCGCGTCGCAGGTCGAGCCGCAGAGGATGATCTTCGTCGGCACGCCGCCCGTCGCCGGATCGACGTCGTAGTACCAGCCGGGGCCCGTCCCACAGGCCGCCGCGTTCGCTTTGTACCCGAGATACTCCACCTTGCCGGCGCCGTTCGTGTGCTGGACGTTGACCTGTCCGAAGTCCTGCTGGCCAGCTTCAGACGGCGGAATCGCGTACTCGCACGGGAGCGTCGAGCCGCGGATCGTGTCGAGCGCCTTCTGGAAATCGGCTGCGACGTTGCCCCCCGTCGTCACGATGAGCGCCTTGCTCGTGCCGCCGCCTGCCGCGAGCGCGTCGAGGTT
>JANXVA010000222.1 GCA_025351875.1 Myxococcales bacterium
CGCCGGCGTCGGCAAGACGGCCCTCGTCGAGGGCCTCGCGATGCGCATCGCCGAGGGCTCTGTGCCCGAGCAGCTGAAGAACGTGGCGCTCCTCTCGCTCGACATGGGCGCGCTCCAGGCCGGCGCGAGCATGAAGGGCGAGTTCGAGAAGCGCCTCAAGGGCGTCATCGACGAGGTGAAGGCGTCGACGCGTCCGATCATCCTCTTCATCGACGAGGCGCACACGCTCGTCGGCGCGGGCGGCGCAGCCGGCACCGGTGACGCGGCGAACCTGCTGAAGCCCGCACTCGCACGCGGTGAGCTCCGCACGGTCGGCGCCACGACCTGGGCCGAGTTCAAGAAATATTTCGAGAAGGATCCCGCGCTCGAGCGCCGGTTCCAGCCGGTCAAGGTCGACGAGCCGTCGATCGAGATCGCGACGCTGATGATGCGCGGCGTCGCGAAGAAGTTCGAGGAGGCGCACGGCGTCGTGATCCTCGACGAGGCGGTCTCGGCCGCCGTCGAGCTCTCCAGCCGGTACATCTCGGGCCGTCAGCTCCCGGACAAGGCCGTCGATCTCCTCGACACGGCCGCGGCCCGCGTGAAGGTGATGCGCGCGGCTCCGCCTGCGGCCCTCGAGGACACGCGCGCGCAGCTCGCCGCGCTCCGTCGCCACCTCGAGGCGATCGGTCGCGATTTTGCCGCCGGTCTCCCGATCGACGAGGAGGAGAAGAAGAAGGCCGAGGCCCGCGAGATCACGCTCGTCGATCGCGCCAAGGATCTCGAGACGCGCCTCGCGCACCAGGTGACGATCGTCGAGAGCATCGACGCCCAGCGCGCCCTCGTCGCGAAGGGTGACGACACCGCACGCGTGAAGCTCCGCGAGGAGATCGAGCGCCTGCGCGCGATCCCGGCCGATCAGCTGCTCGTCCATGCCGACGTCAGCGAGGCGGTCGTCGCGTCGATCATCGGCGACTGGACGGGAATCCCGGTCGGCAAGATGGTCAAGGACGAGGTCGCGGCCATCCAGCAGCTCGAGGCGAACCTCAGGAAGAAGGTCCGCGGCCAGGACAACGGCCTCGCGCTCGTCGCGCGAGAGCTCCGTGCGGCTCGCTCGGGCCTGAAGCCGCCGCAGACGCCCCTCGGCGTCTTCCTCCTCGTCGGACCCAGCGGCGTCGGCAAGACGGAGAGCGCCATCGCGATCGCCGATCTGCTCTTCGGCGGCGAGCGGTTCATGGTGACGATCAACATGAGCGAGTTCCAGGAGCGACACACCGTGTCGAAGCTCGTGGGCTCGCCGCCCGGGTACGTCGGCTACGGCGAGGGCGGCATCCTCACCGAGGCCGTGCGACAGCGCCCGTTCTCCGTGGTTCTCCTCGACGAGGTCGAGAAAGCCGACAAGGAGGTCCTCAACATCTTCTACCAGGTGTTCGACAAGGGCATGCTTGCCGACGGCGAAGGGCGGCTCGTCGACTTCAAGAATACGGTCATCATCCTGACCTCGAATCTGGCGACGGACCTCATCACCAACGCTGCGCCGCCGACCGAGGAGGCGCCCGCGCTCGAGGATCTCGTCTCGCTCGTGAAGCCGGCGCTCACCGCGCACTTCAAGCCCGCGCTCCTCGCGCGCATGACCGTCGTTCCGTACATCCCCATCAGCACGGACGCTCTCCTCATGATCGCGCGCATGAAGCTCGGCGCGGTCGTGCGCCGGGCGAAGGATACGCACAACATCGACCTCGACATCGCCGACGCGGTCTTCCAGGCCGTCGCCGACCGCTGCAAGGAAGTGCAGAGCGGTGCACGCAACGTCGACCACATCATCCGCGGCTCGGTCCTGCCGATCGTGTCCAACGAGATCCTGCGCGGCATCGCGGACGGCGCGCACCTGACGACCTTGAAGCTCGGGCTCGACGGTTCCGGCGAGCTCGTTTGCACGCGCGTCTAACCCATCCCCTGCGCCATCGAATGCACCGTCTCGTCTCGCGTGAGGTCGCAATCGGCGCGCTGCTGCTCGCCGGTTGCGGGGGCCCCACGATTCTTCCCGTGAAAGAGGGCAAGAAGTGCGAGATTCAGGTCGTGTCACTCGCCGTGGTCGCGTCCCCGCTCATCAACCCGACGATCGACGCCGAGGCGCGGCCTGTCCAGATGCGGATCTACCAGCTCAAGGACGATGTCCGCTTCCAGGCGGCGACCTTCGAGCAGATCTGGAAGGAGGACGCGGCCGTGCTCGGCCCCGACGTCATCAAGCGGGACGAGCTGTTCGTCTATCCGAACACGCGGACGGACGTGAAGTTCGACCGCGACCCTGCCGCCTCGTTCATCGTCGGCGCCGCGCTCTTCCGGAATTCGAAGGGGCGCAGCTGGTACGTGTCGTTCGAGCTCCCGCCGGCGCCGGGTAAGGGTGACTGTCTCGTCCCCGGCTGCGAGGACGGCAAATGCGGGCCGAACGTGAACCCGAAGTTCTCGATGTGGGTCGACGCGACGCGTGTCGACGACGGCGCCGACCACCTCGGTGACGTCACCGACGGTCGTCGCATCCGCGTCGTCACCTTGAGCAAGCCCGTCGCTCAGTCGGCGCCCTCTTCTTCTGCCGCAACGAAGGCGCCCAGCGAGGCGAAGCCGCAATGAGTCACAAGCTCGTCTGGACCGAGGGTCTGTTCGTCACCCAGCACCATTTCCAGCGGCTCGACCGCTACCACGAGCGGCTCCTCGCCGACCGGATGCGCCTCGCGATGGCGTACGACTGGGGCGTCATCGATCTCGCGATCGACGAGCGAGCGCTCGCGGCCGGTCAGCTGCGCGTCTCGCGTCTGACGGCGGTGATGCCCGGCGGCGCGATCCTCACCGGCGGCGGTGGCGATGCGCAGCAGCTCGCGATCCCTCCGCGCCCCTTCGACAGCGAGTTCACCCCGCAGATGGCGTCGCTCGACGTCCACATCGCGATGGCCCAGGACGTCGAAGGCATGCCGTCGGTCGCGCTCGACCCGGCGCTCGCGACGGTGACGCGCTACACGCGTTCGCAGGAGTCGCTGCCGGACGTCAACACGGGGACGGCGGCGCTGCCGGTGGACGTCGCGCGGCCGAACGTACGCATCCTCTTCGGTGACGAGCGACGCGACGGCTTCGACACGATCCGCATCGCGCAGCTCACCCGCGCGGCGAGCGGCGCCGTCATCTTGAAGGAGACCCACGTGCCGCCGGTGCTCCGCATCGCCGCGTCGCCGTATCTGAATCGCGGCTTCCGCGCGATCCTCACCGCGATGACGGCGCGCCAGCGCGCGCTCGCCGACTCGCGCAGGCAGCGCTCGGCAGGCAACGTCGAGTTCGACGCCGGCGATCTGTCGAAGCTCTGGCTCCTCTCGACGCTGAACGCGTTCATCCCGACCTTCGCGCACCTCATCGATGCGCAGGCGATCCATCCCGAGCAGGCCTACCTCACGCTCGGTCAGTTGATTGGGCAACTCTGCACCGTCGCAGCGACCGGAGATCCGAGCGCCGTCCCGAAGTTCGTCTACACCGCGCTCGGCAACGTCTTCGAGCCGATGTTCGCGCAGGCGATGGGGCTCATCGGCTCCACGATCCAGGAGCGCTGCATGGAGATCCCGCTGACGCGCCGCCCCGACGGTGTCTACGTCGGGCAGGCGAGCGGGCCGGACATCATGCGGTCGGATTTCTTCCTCGCCGTGTCGACCACGCTCCCTGACGCCCAGATCCGCGATCGCCTCCCGCGGCTGATGAAGATCGCCTCGCAGAACCAGATCAATGCGCTCATGCACTCCGCCATGACGGGCGCCCCCGTCGAGCTCGAGTACCGGCCGCCGAGCGCGCTGCCGGTCCAGCCCGGTATCCAGTGGTTCCGCATCGGGCGCGCGCCCGAGTTCTGGGCCGATATCGTCTCGACGGGTACGTTTGCCCTCTACCACCCGTTCGACCCGCAATCGATGAGCGTGGCCCTCTACGCGGTCGAGTCGCAGGCAAGTAGCCGATGATCGACAAGATGTACTGGGCCTGCGGAGAGGTGCTCTCCGTCGGCGCGCAGCTCGCCGAGGCACCCGGCCTCCCGTCCGCCGAGATCATGAAGCGCCGCATCGCGACGCTCCTCGAGGACATGGACCGTCGAGGCGCCGAGCTCGGCATCGCGAAGGTCGACCTCGACGAGGCGCGCTACGCGATCGTCGCGTTCATCGACGAGCAGCTCTTCAGGGCACCCTGGGCCGGCCGCCAGGAGTGGATGCTCGAGCCGCTCCAGCTCGTCTACTTCAACGAGAACACCGCGGGCGAGGGCTTCTTCACGCGGCTCGACGCGCTCGAGCGAAATCCGCAACGGCTGCACGTGCTCGAGGTCTACTTCCTCTGCCTCACCCTCGGATTCCAGGGAAAGTACGCGGTGCGCGGCGGCGACGGCCTCGGCGCCGTGGTCGACCGCCTCGCCGCGATGCTCGGTCGTGCAACTCCGCAGGGTGACGTCCTCAGCCCGCGCGGCGCCCCGCTCGACAAGGGCAGGACCCGCGCGCGGCGCGAGGCGCCCGTGCTGCTCCTCGGCGGAGGCCTCGTGGGCCTCGCGCTCGTCATCGCCATCATCCTCAAGCTCGCGCTGGTATCCGCCACTTCGGACACCACCGCACGGATCCAGGCTGCGACCACGGCCCAGTCGTCCGTGCCCAAGGCGAGGTAACGATCATGTGGGCGTGGATACTCGCGATCATCGTCGTCCTCGGGACCTGGACCGCCGGTTGGTTCTTCGATCTCGCGCTATGGATTCGCATCGTCGTCACCGTCTTCGCGGTGCTCTTCGTCGTCGGCTACTACGTCGTTCGCCGGCTGCGCGCGAAGTCGGCCGCGCAGTCGCTCGAGCGCGAGCTGATGAAGCAGGCCGAGCAGCAGGCCGCAAACGCGCGCCCCGATCGCCGCGCCGAGATCAACGAGCTGCAGGCGCAGTTCAAGAAGGGCCTCGCCTCCCTCAAGTCGTCACGCCTCGGTGCGAGCGGCGGCAGCGCGCTGTACGCGCTCCCCTGGTACATGATCGTCGGCCCGCCCGGCGCTGGTAAGACCACCGCCATCCGCCACTCGGGTCTCGATTTCCCGATCCCCGACTCGGCCGGCGCGCTCCGCGGTGTGGGCGGCACGCGGAACTGCGACTGGTGGTTCACGAACGAGGCGATCCTGCTCGACACCGCCGGGCGGTTCGCGACCCAGGAGGACGATCACGAGGAGTGGACGTCGTTCCTCGACATGCTCCGGCGTCACCGCACCAAGTCCCCGGTGGACGGCGTCATCGTCGCGATCAGCATCGCGGACGTCGTCGGCGCCACCGAAGAGCAGGTCGAGACAACCGCAAAAGCCCTGCGCGCACGCATCGACGAGGTGATGACCCGCCTCCAGATGGTGATGCCGGTCTACGTCCTCTTCACCAAGTGCGACCTCATCGCCGGCTTCGTCGAGACGTTCGAGGATCTGAAGAAGAGCGAGCGCGCACAGATCTGGGGCATGACGTTCCCGATCGAGCAGGCGAACCTCGAGCCGGGCAAGGCGTTCGACGCCGAGTACGACGTCCTCATGGAGTCGCTCCACGGCAACGCGCTCCGTCGAATCGCCGCCGCGCGCGGTCAGCAGACGCGCGCTCGCGTCGAGCAGTTCCCCCTCGAGATGCGCGCCGTGAAGGGCGCGCTCACCGAGTTCGTGAACGCCCTCCTCCGCAAGAACACGTTCCAGGAGACGCCCCTCTTCCGCGGCGTGTACTTCACGAGCGGCACGCAGGAGGGGCGCCCCCTCGACCGCGTGATGGGCGGAATGGTGCGGGCGTTCGGCCTTCGCGCACAACAATCGGTCGCCGACGTCGGGCCGCGCGCGGACGCGAAGAGCTATTTCCTCACCGACGTCTTCCGGCGTGTCGTGTTCGCCGATCGCTTCGTCGCCGCTCGCACGCGCGGCGAGGCGAGGCGCCAGCTCTTCACGCGCATCGGCGTCGGTGTCGGTGCCGTCGCGCTCGCGTCGCTCGTCATCATTCCGACGAGCGTGAGCTACGGCAAGAACCGCGAGCTCGTCCGCACGACGGCCGCGATCACGCTCGCCGCCGAGCAGATCGACTGGGCCGGCGGCGGAGACGTCGTCGAGAAGCTCGCGCGCGTCGAGCCGCTCCGCAACCGGCTCCACGAGCTCGAGGCGTGGAAGAAGGACGGCGCACCGCTCTCGTACCGCTGGGGCCTCTACGCCGGTAGCTCGCTCGTCGGCCCGCTCCGCGACGAATACGCCGCGATCATGCAGCGCGCGTTCGTCCGCCCGGTGAAGACCTCGCTCGAGGATCGCCTCCGCTCGCTCGAGGCAGATCCCAAGCACGCCCCCGAGGAGTTCAACCGTCGCTACGAC
>JANXVA010000499.1 GCA_025351875.1 Myxococcales bacterium
GGCGAAGAAGAGATCGACGAGCTGCGCGAGAAGCTGCGCCGCGCCGAGCTGCCGCCCGAGGTCGAGAAGGTCGCGAAGAAGCAGCTGTCTCGGCTGATGTTCATGCAGCAGCAGTCGGGCGAGTACAACGTCACGCGCACGTACCTCGAGTGGCTCGCGGACATCCCGTGGAGCAAGACGACCAACGACAAGCTCGAGCCTGCCGAGTGCCGCCGCTGCCTCGACGAGGACCACTTCGGTCTCGACAAGGTGAAGAAGCGCATCGTCGAGTACATGGCGGTGCGCAAGCTGCGCGCCGACAAGAAGGGTCCGATCCTCTGCTTCATCGGTCCTCCCGGCGTCGGCAAGACGTCGCTCGGTCGATCGATCGCACGCTCGATGGGCCGGCGTTATCACCGCATCGCGCTCGGCGGCGTCCGAGACGAAGCGGAGATCCGCGGTCACCGTCGTACGTATGTCGGTGCGCTGCCGGGCCGCATCATTCAGGGGCTCAAGAAGGTCGCGGTGAAGAACCCGGTCTTCGTGCTCGACGAGATCGACAAGCTCGGCGTCGACATGATGGGTGATCCGGCCGCGGCGCTGCTCGAGGTGCTCGACCCCGCGCAGAACGGCACGTTCCAGGATCACTACATCGACACGCCATTCGACCTCTCGCAGATCACGTTCCTCGCGACCGCCAACAATCCCGACACGATCCCCGGTCCGCTGTGGGACCGTCTCGAGGTCATCGAGGTGCCGGGCTACACGCGGGCGGAGAAGAAATCGATCGCGAAGGAGTTCCTCGTCCCGAAGCAGCTGTCGTCGCACGGGCTCACCGACGAGCGACTCCAGTTCGAGGACAGCGGCATCCAGGCCATCCTCGAGAGCTACACGCGCGAGGCCGGCGTTCGCGGGCTCGAGCGCGAGATCGGCTCTGTCTGCCGGCACGTCGCGATGCGCATCGCCGAGGGCGAGGACGTGCACCTCCAGTGCACCGCCGAGTTCGCGGAGATCGTCCTCGGTCCGCCGAAGTACACGCCCGACCTCGCGGAGCGCACCAGCTCTCCCGGCGTCGTGACGGGGCTCGCGTGGACGCCTTCGGGCGGCGACATTCTCTTCATCGAGGCGACCAAGATGCCCGGCAAGGGCGAGATCCTGGTCACCGGCAACCTGAAGAGCGTCATGCAGGAGTCGGCAGCCGCGGCGATGTCGTTCGTTCGCAGCCACGCGGTGCAGCTCGGGCTCGACCCCGAGTTCCTGAAGAGCATCGATCTACACCTCCACGTGCCAAAGGGAGGAACGCCGAAGGATGGCCCTTCCGCAGGCGTTGCGATGTACTCGGCGGTGGCGTCGCTGCTGCTCGGCGCTGCCGTGCGCAAGGAGGTCGCCATGACCGGCGAGATCTCGCTGCGCGGCGCCGTACTGCCGGTCGGCGGCATCAAGGAGAAGCTCCTCGCGGCGCACCGCGCCGGCATCAAGGAGATCGTCATGCCGTTCCGCAATGGCAAGGACCTCGAGGACATCCCGAAGGACATCCTCGCGGAGCTCAAGATCAACCTCGTGAAGAGCGTCTCCGAGGTGCTCCCGATCGTGCTCGAGCCGCCGCCGCCGGGTGGCTACGGCGCGGACGGCTCACCGTCGTCGCAGGACACGCCTCCCGCCGCGCCGAGCGAGCCCGCTCTGTAGCGTCGGATGACGACGCGCTCGGCCCTGTCGCACGCGCGTAGGATTCCGTACGCGCGTGCCGGACTCTTCGTCGTCCTCTCGCTAGGCGCTGTCGGTTTCCTGCCGCTGTTCGGTGCACCTGGCTACGAGCAGTCGCTCGCGACGGGGCTCCTCGTCCCGAGCACGACGGCGATCGCGATCGCGCTCGACAGCGCGCGGAGCGATCGCACGCCTCTCGCGTCGGTCGCGCGCGGCGTCGCCCTCGGGCTCTCGCTCGCGGCTCTCTCGCTCCTCACGGCGCTGCTCCACGCCGCGCGCGTCGGCATCTGCGAGCTCTGGGGGGCGCTACTCTACTTTGCGCTCACGTCCGCGATCGGCTGCGTGATGGGCGGCGTGTGGGGGGCGGTCGTCGGTGAGACCGTGGCGGCAATGGGGCGTCGTGGGCGCATCGTGAAGGCGCGGCGTCGCGCGCTGCTCGCCGTCGTGCTCGCCCTCGCGGGGCCCGTCGGTTGCGCCGCGATCAGCGTGGGGCGGTTCATCACGTCGCCGATGATCTTCGCCTACGATCCGTTCGTCGGCTACTTCAGCGGCACGCTCTACGACACGGTGATCGACGCCGGCCCGGCGATGCTGAGCTACCGCGCGGGGTCGCTCGCCACGGTCTCGGCCGTGGCCCTGCTCTCGTCGGTGCTCGAGCGCCATGCCGACAGGCCGTTCGGCCTCGTGCTCGATCTGCGCGGCGCGGCGACCCGCGGTCGCGCCGCGGTCGGCATGCTCGCGATGCTCGCGAGCGCTGCAATGATCCTCGCGGGCACGAAGCTCGGACATTTCAGCAGCGCAGCGTCGATCGCCAAGGATCTCGGCGCCGAGAAGCACGGCGCTCGTTGCGACGTCGTGTATCCGTCCACGACGCGCGAGCAAGAGGCGAACCTCCTCGTGAAGGACTGCGAGGAGCAGATCGCCGCCGTCGAGAAGCGACTCGGTGCCACCGGCCCGCCGCGCGTCCGCGCGTTCTTCTTTCGCGATCCCGAGGACAAGAAGCGTCTCATGGGCGCCGCGCACACGTACATCGCGAAGCCCTGGCGAGACGAGGTCTACCTCCAGCTCGGCGGGTACCCGCACCCGGTGCTCGGTCACGAGCTTGCGCACGTCATCGCCGGAAGCTTCGGTCGTGGCCCATTCAAGATCGCCGGGCTGGCCGGCGGGCTCATCCCCAACCCGGGGCTCATCGAGGGCGTTGCTGTCGCGGCTTCGCCCGACGACGAGGACCTGACGGACGCGCAATGGGCGCGCGCGATGATGCAGATCGGGATCCTGCCCGACATGCAGCACGTGTTCTCCCTCGCTTTTCTCGGGGATGCGTCGGCCAAGAGCTACACGCTCGCGGGCGCGTTCATCACGTGGCTCGGCGATCGCTTCGGCTTCGACGTCGTGCGCGCCTGGTACGCGGGCGGCGACGTCACCACCCTCACCGACTCCTCCGTCATGGACCTCATCCAACAAAAAGCC
>JANXVA010000505.1 GCA_025351875.1 Myxococcales bacterium
GTGGGAGTGGATGACGTACCTCGAGTTCGGAAAACAGACGGATGCATTCCGCGCGGGCCTTGCTGAGCTCGGGCTGAAGCGTGGTGACCGCATCGCGATCATCGCCAACAACCGTCCCGAGTGGGCCATTGCGGCCTACGCGTGCTTCGGGCTCGGCATCGCGTTCGTGCCCATGTACGAAGCGCAGCTGCCGAAGGACTGGGAGTTCATCGTCAAGGACTGCGAAGCGAAGGCGCTCATCGTCGCGACCGACGCGATCGCCGAGAAGACCAAGCCGTTCCTCGATTCGATCCCCGGCCTCGCGCACATCATCAGCCTCGACAAGGCGACCAAGGACGACGGCAAGGTCAAGACCTTCAAGACGCTCGTGGCTACCAAGAACAAGGTCGCGCCGATCGTTCCGGACACGAAGGACATCGCCTGCTTCATCTACACGAGCGGCACGACGGGTAACCCCAAGGGCGTCATCCTCTCGCACGGCAACATCGCGTCGAACGTCAGCGCCATCCACGAGTGCTTCCCGTTCACGTCGATGGATCGCTCGCTCTCCTTCCTGCCGTGGGCGCACTCCTTCGGTCAGACATGCGAGCTGCACGGCCTGCTCTCGATGGGCGCGTCGCTCGCCATCTGCGAGAGCGTCGACAAGATCCTCGACAACCTCGCCGAGGCGAAGCCCACCGTCCTCTTCAGCGTGCCCCGCATCTTCAACAAGCTCTACGGCGCGGTTCAGAAGCAGATCTCGACCAAGCCGGGGTTCATCCAGTCGATGGTGAAGAGCGCGCTCGCGACGCGGACGAAGCAGCGTCTCGGTCAGGACGTCTCGCTCGGTGAGGGGCTCGTGCTGGCGCTCACCGACAAGGTCGTGTTCTCGAAGGTGCGGCAGCGCTTCGGCGGGCAGCTGAAGTACGCGTTCAGCGGCGGCGCCGCGATCTCGCAGGACGTCGCCGAGTTCATCGACGGGCTCGGCATCACCGTCTATGAGGGCTACGGCCTCACCGAGACGAGCCCTATCACCACCGCGAACTGGCCGAACAACCGGAAGATCGGCTCCGTCGGGAAGGCGATCCCCGGCGTGAAGGTGACGATCAGCCCCGACCAGGAGATCTTGGTCTCCGGCCCGAACGTCATGCTCGGGTACCACAACCGCAAGGAGGAGAACGACGCTGTCTTCACGGCGGATGGCGCCTTCCGCACCGGCGACATGGGCAAGATCGACGGCGAGGGCTTCCTCTTCATCACCGGCCGCATCAAGGAGCAGTACAAGCTGGAGAACGGCAAGTACGTCGTCCCGACGCCGCTCGAGGAGCAGCTCAAGCTCTCCGCGTACGTCCTCAACGCGATGGTCTATGGCGACAACAAGCCGTACAACGTCGCGCTGGTCGCCGCGAACGTTGACGCCGTGAAGAAGTGGGGCGCCGAGAACGGCGTCTCCGAGAGCGACCCCGAGAAGCTCCTCGCAAACCCGAAGGTCCAGAAGCTCTTCAAGGGCGAGCTCGACCACTACGGGGAGAAGTTCAAGGGCTTCGAAGGGGTGAAGGACTTCGCGCTCATCGCCGAGGACTTCACGACCGAAAACGGCATGCTCACGCCGAGCCTCAAGGTGAAGCGCCGCAAGGTCGTCGAGGTCTACCAGCCGGTGATCGACGCGCTCTACGCCAAGAAGCGGGAGAAGCCCGCCGAGTCCGACAAGAGCGGCGACAAGAAGAAGAAGGCCGACGCCACCGCGGAGTGAGGTCCCGGTTGGGCTCGTCTTTCTTCCGCGCCTTCGCTCCTCCGCCCGTCTCGCCCGCGCCGCTTCCCGCGCCGCCTCGACGCGCGGTGCGGGGACTGCTCGCGCTCCGCAAGGCGCTCCTGCGCGCAGCGGACGCCGTCGTTCCCGCCCAGCTCGCGGTCTTCGATCGCGTGACGGCGATGATGGGGTCGCATGTCGTGACCGAGCTCGCTCGTGTGGGCGTCGCCGACCTCCTCGACGAGCGATCGATGACGGCCGCCGAGCTCGCCGCCCGGACGGAGACGGATCCCGTGGCCATGCTCCGCGCGATGCGAGGCGCAGTCTCGATGGGGGTCTTCGAGCGCGACGCCATGGGCCGCTATGCGAACAACCGCCTCTCCTCGACGCTTCGCTCGACCGAGACGCACGACCTGCGCTCGGTCGCGCGGTACTTCGGCTCGCGGTCGAACGTGATGGCGTGGTGCGATTTCCCGGAGACACTCCGCACGGGGAAGAACGCGTTCGAGCGCGTGCACGGGAAATCGATCTGGGAGTGGTTCGACGAGCACCCTGTCGAGCGCGAGACCTTCGCGGACAGCATGATGGCGATGACGCTCGTGGATGCGCCCGGCATCGCCGCGACGTACCCGTTCGCCGACGTGCGGAAGCTCTGCGACGTCGGCGGTGGAAGAGGGACGCTACTCAGCGAGATACTCGTGCGGCATCCGCATCTTCGCGCCGTGCTGTTCGATAACCCCGGGGTGCTCGATGCGGCACGCGAGCTGCTCGGCACGCGCGGTGTGGCCGATCGGGTGGAGCTGGTTGCCGGCAGCTTCTTCGACGTGGGCTCGGTGCCGCGAGGGGCCGACACGTATGTGCTCAAGAACGTCCTTCACGACTGGGACGACGAGCGGTGCATCGCGATCCTCCGGAATTGTCGGGCGGCCATGGATCGAGGGGGCCGTCTGCTCGTGATCGAGGCGCTCGTCGAGGAGGGCTGCGAGGACTACGGCGCGCTGGCGGATCTCCACATGATGATCGTGTGCTGTGACGGTCGCGAGCGCGGGCGCGCCGAGTACGAGAAGCTCCTGGTGGCGAGCGGGTTCCGGTTCGAGCGCGTGATGGAGGCGCCTACGCCGGTCGCGATCCTCGAGGCGATCGCCGTCTAGATGGCCGAGAGGGCGTCGCTGCCCGCTCCGCACACGAGCGCGCACGGGTGCAAGGCGTGCGGGATCTTGGCGGTGAGGAACGCGGCGAGGGCGGCCGCGCCTGCGAGCTCGGCGCCGATGCCCACTTCGGTGAGGAGGAAGCGGGCGGCGGAACGCATCTCGTCGTCGGAGACGAGGACGATGGAGTCGACCGTCGCGCGGATGATCGAGAGGTTGAGGTTGTCGGAGCGGCGCGGGGCCAGGGTGCCTGCGGCCGTCCGGATCTCGGCGAGCGTGATGACCTCGTTCGCGCGGAGGCTCTCCGTCAGAGTCGGGGCACCCTCGGGCTCGACGCCGATGATGCGGATGGACGGGCGGAGGAGCTTTGCAGCGGCCGCAACGCCCGACGCGAGGCCGCCTCCTCCGATCGCGACGATGAAGAGATCGGTCTCGGGGGACTGCTCGAGGATCTCGAGGGCGATCGTCGCGGCGCCGCACACGACGGCCGGGTCCGCAAACGGGTGGATATACGTGAGGCCGTGGCGCTCCGCATGCGCGAGGCCTGCCGCGTGGGCGTCGTCCCATACGTCGCCCGCGCGGACGACTGCGGCGCCCCAGGCCTCGATGCGCGCGGCCTTTGCCGGTGACGTGCGGCCCGGAAGATAGACGGTGGTGGGCACGTCGAGGACGCGCCCGGCGTACGCGACAGCGAGGCCGTGGTTGCCTCCCGAGGCGGTGACGAGGCCGCGAGCGGCGACGTCGGGCGCGAGCGAGAGCACCTTGTTCAGCGCACCCCGTGCCTTGAACGAGCCGCTCACCTGGAGCGACTCGAGCTTCAGGAGCACGCCGTGAGGGAGGCGCTCGTCGCTGATCGGGATGTCCACGAGCCCACGCGCGACATCGCCCTTGCCCGGCGGGACCACGCCCTTGCAGAGCCGCACGAGTGGAGTCCGCACGACCTGGGGGGCAATGCGCGCCTGGGCAGCGCGCATCGCTTCGAGGTCGACTCCATCCGGAAGGGCGAGCGTCACAGGACGATCTTAGGCCGGATTTCGCGGGCGTGGGTTGACTGTCTTCTAAACAAGACATAGTTTCAATATAACGAAATGACGGCCCGGTCCCAACCGTTTGCCTCCGCACGTCCTCGGGCCCTGGCCGGGATCGGCGAGGTGGCTCCGGCGTGGCTCGAGCGAAGGCTCGCGCAGGCGGTCCTGCGCATCCTCGATGTCCGCACCGAGGCGCGCTCGAACGACGCGAGCGGCACGCGCGTCCGCGCCACCGGCAACGTCGAGCTCCGAGCTTACGCGCATCTCGGCGGACCCCCGGTGTGGAAGACGAACCGCGAACGCCATCCCACCCGTCTCGGGCCCTCATCGCTCTACCTGAGCGGCCACGTCCCCGGAGCCATTGCGCTCGACGTTCGTGCGGTGCTCTTCGGCGACGACGGTGGGGTGGTCTCGGCCCCCGAGCTCGCGCTCGCGATGAGCACCCTCGGCGTGGGGGACGAGCACACGATTGTCCTCGTCGACGAGGGGAGGCCTGAAGCTGCGCTCGCCGCCGCGTGGGCGCTCACCCGCTACGGGCATCGCGACGTGCACCTGCTCGAGGGGGGCTTCACGCGCTGGGTCGGCGAAGGGCGCGCCGTGTCGCGGGAGATCGTCCGCCACCGGCCGGCCGGTTACACCGCCAGGGTGCCGTCGTGAGCGCCGTACGCGTGCTCGTGGTCGGCGGCCTGACGCGGCTCGACGCGTACTATCGCGAGGCGCCCGCGGGCGTCGTGATCGAGGCCATCTATGTCGACAGCCCGTCGCTCGAGGCACGCGCCGAGGCGGCCGACGCGCTCGTCCTGGTGGCATCCAACGTCTCGCATCCGGCGGCCGCCAAGGTCCGCAACGTGGCACGTCGTCGCGGGACACCGCTCGCGTCGGCGATGGGGCCGAGCGTGTCGCGCGTGCGCGCGTCGATCGCGAGCGCGTTCGTCGCCGCTACGGCGCTGCGGAGCGCCGCCGGCGTCTCCGATGCGCGACGGCAGCGACTGCGCACAGGGACGTGAGCCCGAGAGCGGCGCCCGCCGGCGAGCGTGACGCGCCTAGGCGGCAACCACAGGCTCCGCCCCCGGGAACGAGCGAAGTGCTCGCGTCCGGAGCTGCGTCGCTCGCGTCGGTGCCGGCATCGCGTGCGCCGGCGTCGGCGCCGTCTGTCGGGCCGAGGCACGCACCCGCGAGGCACGTGGAATTCGTGCAGTCTGCATTCGTCGTGCAGGGGCTCGCCCCGTTGCGACAGCCTGTATCCGATACGCACTGCAGATCGCCCGAGGTCGTCGTCGACTTGCAGTGGAAGCCTGCGCCGCAGTCGAGGTCCGTCACGCACGGGCGGCCGCACACCCGGCCCAGGTTCGCGCCCTCGCCGATGTCGATGCAGCGCGCGTCGTCGCCGGCCGCCTCGCACGCAGCGGCGACGCGTGCGCAGGGCGAGCACACGTCGGCTGCGTCGTGCGCGCGCTGGCATGCGTTCGCGACGCACAGGAAGGGCGCGGGGCAGGGGAGCACCTCGCAGCCGCCGGTCCCGGTGCCCGGGTAGAGCGCGCATACGCCGTCGAGGTCATCCTTCTCGAGCGAGCGCCACCGGAGGCCCGATCCGGTCGCGAACATCGTCGCGCGCGCATCGCTGGAGTGGCCGAGCCCGAGCGCGTGGCCCAGCTCGTGGACGAGGATGCTCCGCAGGTCGAGCGTCCCTGGCGTCCGCGACGGGTCGAGTGAGAAGCGGAAGTCCTTCCCGTTGACGTGGATGTCGGCGTCCCGATAGTGACCGGTGGCGTCGGTGTAGATCACCGTCTGCGCGACGGCTCCCGGGACGAGCTCGGCAGGCCATGCGTCATCGTGGAAGAGGACGACATTCACACCGTCGTCGGCCGCGACCGCGGCGCGCTCCCCGTCGTAGCGGGCGCGCCAGCTGGTGCATGAGGCGCGCGGCCAGGCTCGGAGCGCGACCTCGAGCTCGGCCGCCGCCTCCACGCCCACGTCGCGGCTGCGCGGAACGGCGAGGACGAAGGGCACCGGGAGCGCGGCCGCTGCCCATGTCCCGGCCGGAATGTTCGGAGAGAACCTGGTCGGCGCTGCGATCACGATGGGATCGGCGTGGATGAGAGGGGGAGGCGAAGCAGGCCACATGGCGTCGCGCTAGTATGACCGTCGTGCAAGCCGCCGTCATCCAGCTCTCCAGTCAGGACGACGTGAACGTCAATCTAGGGCGCGTTCGCGAGCTCGTCCTCGAGGCGGGTCGCGCGGGCGCCGAGCTCGTGGCGCTCCCGGAGAACTTCGCCTTCATGGGGGAAGAGTCGAAGAAGTGTCAGATCGCCGAGCGCGTCGACGAGCACCCCGCGGGGCCCATTGTGAGCACGCTGCGGCTCGCGGCACGCGAGGCGGGCGTGTGGCTCGTGGCGGGCGGGATGCCCGAGAAGAGCCCCGACTCCGATCGCCCATACAACACGTCCCTCCTGTTCGACGCCGAAGGGCGCCTCGTCTCGCGCTACCGCAAGGTGCACCTCTTCGACGTCGACCTCGCGGATGGAACCAAGCTCCTCGAGAGCGCGGCGACGATGGCGGGTGACGAGCCGGTCGTGGAGGAGATCACGAGCCGCGCGGGCGAGCCGGTCGGGCTAGGCATGACGATCTGCTACGACCTGCGCTTTCCGGAGCTCTATCGCCGGCTCGGCGAGCGCGGCGTGCGCATCGTCACCGTCCCGGCTGCCTTCACGCTCACCACCGGCAAGGACCACTGGCATGTCCTCCTGCGCGCGCGGGCGATCGAGAACCAGGTCTTCGTGCTCGCCCCGGCGCAGCACGGCAAGCACCCTCGCGGCCGGCAGACGTACGGAAAGAGCCTCATCGCCGACCCCTGGGGTGACGTCCTCGCGCAGTGCAGCGAAGGAGAAGGCTTCGCGATGGCGAAGCTCGACTTCGCAGCGCAAGACCGCGTGCGCAAGTCCCTCCCGTGCCTCACGCACCGAAGGATGACTTGACTAGAGATGGTCTCGGGCGATGTCTGCCCACGTACCGGTCGGCTCGAGCTCGAGGTAGCGCTTCCAGTGACCGCGCGCGCGCGCCTTGTCGGCGAGCGCCTCGTGGGCCATCGCGAGGTTGAAGTGCGCGTCGGCGAAGCGCGGGTCGCTCTTGATCGCGGCCTCGAAGTAGGTGACGGCCTTCGACGCGAAGCCGCGCTCGAGCATCACGTAACCGAGGTTGTAGTGCGCCTCGGGCTGACGCTCGTCGAGCTCGAGGGCCCTTCGGTAGAGCACCTCGGCGCCGGGCTCGTCGCCGCGGCGGAAGCGGATGTTGCCGAGGTTCGTGTACGCGATGGCAAGCTGCGGATCGAGGTCGATGGCCTTCTTGTAGAGGCCTTCGGCCTCGTCGAAGGTCGACGGATCCTCGTCGAGCGTGCTCGCGCGCATGTAGAGGTCGTACGCCGA
>JANXVA010000514.1 GCA_025351875.1 Myxococcales bacterium
GGCCCACACGCGACCACGCCCGCGCCTTGCCGCGGTGTTGAAGAGGCGGTTGGCGCGCACGGAGAAGCTCTTCATCCCGCGGGCGAGCGCGTCGCTGTCGTCGGCCTCGACGATGAGGTGCAGGTGATCATCCTGGACGGAGAACTCGACGACGCGAAAGTCGTCGCGACGCGTCCGGCGCACCGCGGCCTCGAAGGCAAGGAACAGCGTCTGCGAACGGAAGCTCGGGAGCCCGCGCCGCGCGCGCAGGGTGACGTGCAGCGGATTCCAGTACTTGTGCACCGCGCGCGCGCGATGACGCACGTTCGGAAACTCCGCAGGCTTGGGCCCCGGCCTCCGCTTCTTGATGCCCGCCCGCGTGAGCTCACGGCGATCCTCGAAGGTCATCTGAACGGGGACGCGACGACGAGTGCTCATCGTTAATAGGGCGATTCTAATTCAAATGCGCTCAAAATGGCTGATAAAAGGCACAAATTCGACGTTACTTTTCGCTCCTCTCGAGCGCCGCGCGCTTCTCCGTCTCCGCATCCGTCAGGCCGTGAGGATGCGCGAGCCGAAGGCGCGGCTCTCGAGGCGACAACCCCCGCGCGAAGGTCGACCTGCAAGGCTCACGACGCCGCCTGCGCCTGCCGCGCCCTTCCGTGTCGGCCTCTGTGCCGCTCGCAGGTCGATACGGGTTCACTACGGACGCTCTGCTCGGACGCACTGCCCCGTAGAGATGTGACGAATCCTGAGGGCTTCGCCCCTCACGCTTCGCGAGCCTCTCCAATTGGCGACCGGGTCGCCGTGCTTCGCCGTTCGGCGAGCGAAGCCGCGACGGCGCCGATTTCACGCCTGGGTGGGGCGAGACTGCCAGCATGACACGTAACGCGTGATCATGCCGTGAGCGGGAGTGGTCATTCTGCTCCTGCTGCTGCTCCTGCTGCTGCTGCTGCTGCTGCTCCTGCTCCTGATGCTGCTCGAAGCGAGGCTTCCGGGAAGATCTTGGGGCGAGGCGCGTATCATGCGGCGCCATGGCCCGATTTGTTTCCGCCTCCTCTCTCGTTGTTGTCGTCGCGCTGACGTCGCTCTCGACCGGCTGCGGGGCGCTGCGCCGGCTCGCCGGCAACGACACCGTCAATCTCGAGAAGGCCGAGGTGAAGACGATGTCCGTCGACATCCGCCGCCAGCAGAAGACCATCTGCCCGCGTGACAACGTGCAGATGGCGATCTTCGCCGACGTCGTCCTCGACGGTGACAAGGCCGCGAAGCCCGTCGAGACGTGGCAGGGCAAGGGCAGCGTCAACAAGAACGACAAGCTCGACTTCGTCGATTTCGCGTTCCAGAGCGATCAGGGCACCTTCGATCGCGACGGATGGTTCGCGCCGAGCCACGACCTTCTCGCCACCGTGAGCAAGGAGTTCTCGATCAAGAGCGTGTACCGCCGCCGGCCCGACAAGTTCTCGTTCACGACGACGTACAAGCCCGACTACTCGTGCATCAAGGAAGGCGGCGGAGGCGCCAGCGGCGGCGCGGAGGGACCTTCCGGAAGCGACGGCTCGTCCGGCAAGGGCGGAGCGAGCGGCTCCTCGTCGTCCACGGGCGGCGAAGGCGGCGACGGCGGCAGCGGTACGAGCGGCGGCTCGGGCGGCGATGGCACGCAGGGGCCCAAGCTCACCGTCTACGCGACGATCGTGAAGACGGCGTTCTACGAGCGTCTCATCGCGATCAGCATCGACGGCGAGCAGAAGGATTTTCTCCTCGTCCCCGAAGGCGCGCCAATCACGATCAAGGCACGCGGGGGCGAGGGCGGCATCGGCGGTCGTGGCGGACGCGGCGGCTCGGGCGGATCTGGCGGCAGCGGCAATCCCGGCGGTCGCGGCGGCAAGGGTGGTCAGGGCGGCAACGGTGGCTCCGGCGGCAACGGTGGCCCCGGTGGCTCCATCGAATATGTGTATGATACATCTCATCCCGAGCTGAAGACGGCGGTCAAGCTCGACGTCTCCGGCGGAGCGGCAGGTCCCCCGGGGCCGGGCGGCGGCGCGGGCTCGGGCGGCAGCGGCGGTAGCGGGCTCACGCCGTCGAGCACCGGCAACGGCCCGCCTCCCCCGCAGGCAAAGAGCGGAGCGTCGGGCGCCGAGGGCGCGAGCGGCTCGGGCGGAGCCTCGGGCCGGCAAGGCTCGGACGGCCGCGCGAGCGCCGCCGCGGGCGCCGTGAAGGAGAGAGTAGTCCTTGTTAGGGTATATCGGAGGGGAGCGTCGCGTGGGTCGGGTCCGGGGGTGGGCGGATTTCCAT
>JANXVA010000571.1 GCA_025351875.1 Myxococcales bacterium
CGTCGATCTCGTCGCCCGCCTTGACGGTGACCTGACCGGCCGCATCGTGGAACTCGCTGAGGGAGATCATTCCCTCGCTCTTGCCGCCGATGTCGATGATGACATTGTCGCGCTGGACGACGACGACGATGCCCTTGACGATCTCTCCCTCTTTGCCGAACTCGCCGCGCGTCGCATCCTGGACGCTGGCCTCGAAGAGGGCCGCGAAGGAATCCATTCCCCCGCTCTCAGTCATTACGGTTTCAGTAGCCATGTTTCAGTGAATCAGCCTCGTTTCGCCCTCGCTCTTGTTGAACGTAGGGCGCCTTTCTCCCCAGTTATGGGGTGAGCGGGTTTAGCCCAGCATTTTCGGGGTGTCAAAGGCCAGCGGTCGCGCTTGGCCACGATACTCCGCGGTTTTTGGGCCTCGGCAGGCCTGCCACGCCCGAATCAGAGCGCGAGGTCGCCGCCCGAGGCGTTCGGCAGGTCCTCGAGGAGGCGCGCGGGAATGGCGAGCTTCAACGTGACGGCGTTGCCTTCGCGGCCAACCTGCGCCGTCTTGAGCCACTCCAGCGACGGCGCGCCGCGACGTGGCTGCCCTGTGGCTGAGGGCTCCTGCTTGCCAAGCTCCTCGAGGAGCCGCTTCGAGTGCATCTCGGCCCAGGCGCACGCGTCGTCATCGGCGTACTGGAGCGTGGCGACCACGCCGCCCTTGCCCGGCTTCAGCGCGAGCGTCACCGTGTTGAGCTTGCGCGTGAGCGGGCCGAGCAACGGGCTCTTCGCGAAGCGCGGCCCCTGCAGGAGCGTCGTCGCGTCGAGGCGCACGACGGCGAGCGCGTCGGCGTCGGTCTTCGGGATCGGGCGGCCGAACGGCGACGCGAAGGACTGACGCGCACGCGCACGCGCCTCACCGAGCGCGCCGACCCAGGTCCGGTCGGGCAGGATGAAGAGCGACCCCTCGCTCGTGGTCTGCCGATCGATCCACTGGTACTCGGGGACCTTGGCGCGCGCGTCGACGAGGCGAAGGACCGGATGTCCGGTTGCGTCCGTCATCTTCTGCGGGTCGAGGCTCGCGGGCACGCCGCGAAACACGATGGCCGAGTCCTCGCCGGTGCCGTCCTTGCGGATGCCGACGATGATCTCGTCGCAGCCCTCGAGCGCCTCGAGCGTCGTCGCCCCACGCATGGGCGTCTTCGCCTGCGCCATCCGGAGCACGTTCTTGAAGAACGTGCCGTAGACCGCGTCGCGCTTGATCGTCTGTGGGCGCACGACGGCGTAGAGCTCGGGCGTTCCGTCGAAGACATCCTGCCACTGCGGAGCGAGCTCGCGCCGCGCCGGGCGAGGACCCTCTCCGGGCCCGCAGGACGTCGCGAGCGCAGCCGACGACACGAGCGCGAGGACGGTCATCGCGCGGAGGCAGCGCGAGCAGCGCACGCTCATGTCGCGCTGACTCGCTTCACGTGCTCGAGCATCTGCGCGACCGTCTCCTCGAAGGTGAGGTCGGTCGAGTCGACGAGCACCGCGCCGTCGGCCTTCTTGAGCGGAGCAACCGCGCGCCCCTCGTCCTGGGCGTCGCGCTGCTTCACGTCGGCGAGCGTCTCCTCGAAGGTGACGGTCTGCCCCTTGGCGACGAGCTCCGAGTGGCGGCGACGAGCGCGGACGTCGGCGCTGGCCGTGAGGAAGAACTTCACCTCGGCGTCGGGGAAGACGACGGTACCGATGTCACGCCCCTCGAGGACCACCCCGCCGCCACGCCCCGCGAGCTGCTGGAGCTCGAGCAGGACGCTCCGGACGTCGCCGTGCGCAGAGACGGTGCTCGCGCCCTGCGCGATGTCGGGCATACGGATGGCCTCCGAGATGTCCTCGCGAGCGCCGTCCTCGGGCGGCGCTCGCAGGAGCTTCACGCGGACGCCGAGCCCCGGATCGCGCTCGAACGAGAGCGCCTTCTTCGCGACCAGGCCGCGCGCCAGCTCTCCGAGGGCTGGGCCGTCGCTCCAGGCGACGCCCTCCCGCTTGGCGACGAGCGCCACGGCGCGGTACATCGCCCCCGTGTCGACGAGGACGTAACCGAGCGCGTCGGCGAGACGCCGCGCGACGGTGCTCTTGCCAGCTCCGGCGGGGCCGTCGATGGCGACGATGGGGCGCGTGCGACTCACGGACGGGGATTTACCACGGACCGGCAAACTCGTCTCCCTGCAGTCGAAGCGCCCCTTCAGGCGGTCTCGACCCGCGCACCGAGCGCGCGGAGCGTGCCGACGAAGCGCGGGAACGTCGTGGCGATACAGTCGCAGTCGATGATCGTGCTCGGACCGCGCCCGCCGAGCGCGAGGACCGCCGCGGTCATCGCGACGCGGGGATCGCCGCCGCTCTCGATGCGAGCAGGCTCGACCGGGCCTTCCCTGCCCTCGATGACGAGGCCGTCGGAGAGCACCTCGCATGGGATGCCAAAGGCGCGGAGCATGGTCGCCATCGGGTCGAGGGGCTCGAGAGAGTCGCGGATCGTCGTGGTTCCAGTCGCGCGTGCAGCGAGGGCGCAAGCGATCAGCAGCTCCTCAGCCATGCGTGGAACGAGCTCGCCCCCGATCGACGTGGCGCGGAGGTTCTGATGCCACGCCGTGACCTCGGCGATCGGCTCCCCGCAGGTTTCCCCGTGTGGAACCACGTCGAGCCCGCCGCCCATGTGCCGCGCGACCTCGAGCAGGCCGATACGCGTCGGGTTGATGCCGACGCCGCGCACCGTCACGCGCGACCCCGGATGCAGCAGCGCGGCCACGAGCAAGAACGCGGCGGCCGAGACGTCGCCGGGGACATCGAGAGCGAACGACGCGAGCTTGCCGTCCCATCCCGCGGGGTCGAGCTCGATCATCGTGGCGAGCGTACGGATCGGGACGCCGAGCGTGTGCAGGAGGCGCTCGGTGTGATCGCGCGACAGCGCGGGCTCCTTGAACCAGGTCGTCCCGTGCGCGTAGAGGCCGGAGAGGAGCAAGGCGCCCTTCACGTCGGGACTCGACGTGAGGCTCGTGTGCTCGAGCGGCCCGAGCTCCTTGTCGGCGAGCGGCCCGACGAAGAGCGGCGCGAGGAGCTCGCCTGCGATCGTCGGATGTGGCGTCCCGTCGATCGTGGCTCCGCGCGCGCGGAGCGGGCCGGCCACGTCCATCATGGGCTCCGCGGTGAGCGACGCGTTGCCGACGAGCTTGGACGCGAACCGCTGGCCCGACAGGACACCCGTGAGGAGCCGCATCGCCGCGCGCGAGCCCCCACACTCGAGCGGCACACGCGCGGCCTCGAGCCCCATGAGGCCGGTGCCCGTGACGAGGAGGCGGCCCCTCTCCGGCTCGTCAATCGTCGCGCCCATGGACCGCATCGCCTTCGCGATCGCGAGGGGCCCCTCGCCATGCGCGAATCCGCGCAGCTCGGAGGTCCCCTCGCAGAGGCTGGCCACGACGAGCGCGATGAGCGCGATCGTCTTGTCCGCTGGAACCGGCACGCTCCCGACGAGCGGTTTGTCGAGCGGGTGGACGACGAGGTCCGTCATGGACGTGCCGGTTTCACGCTGTCACGGCGGCGATCGCGAGCAGCACGCCGGCGAGGCCGGTCGACGTCGCGATCGCCCAGTAGCCCCACTTGCGAGCCGGCGTGCGGCCGCCGTTCTTGATCAGATAGTAGCCGACGGCGTTGCATCCGAGCCCGAGCAGAGCCGAGAGCGCGAGGAGCGCCCAGGCGAGCGAGCCCATTCCTGCGCGACCGATGACGCGCCAGGCAAAGAGCGTGAAGAACGAGACGTGCGCGATGGCGCAGGCGGCCGCCAGCGTGGTGGCGATGGCCGAGACCTTGTCGTTACGCGGGCGGAACAACATGACGGGAGCTCACCTCTTCACTGGGGCAGGAGCGTCGGGATGATGTTTAGCATCGATCGCAGAGACTGGTCGTCGACCAGGAGGGACACCTGCACGTCCGCCTTGTCGACCTTGATGTCGACGTTCTGCAGCTTGACGCCGAAGACCTTGAGGTAGGTCGCGTAGCTCATCGACTGCTTGATGACGGCCGAGGACGCCTCGGCCGAGGGCGCATCGGTGTAGGTGATGCTTCCGGCGAGCTGGACGCCGTCCTTGAACGTGGCGACGACGCGCATGGCCTTCAAGTTGGTGACGAGCTGCGGCGCCATCTGGCGCGTGAGCTCGGCGGGCAGCGGCTGGCTGGCGAAGTCGCCCGCGGCGGCAAACGCGGCGCCGGGGGTCTCGAGCGTCGCGATCATCCAGGGGGCGATGTCGCGCTTCACGCGCTTGTCCTTGATCCGCTCGAGCACGCGCCGGATTCCCTGCTCGGTTCCCACGATCGCGCGGGTGTCCGAGAGGAGCGTGAAGCCGATGTTGTTCACGGTGTAGACGTCTCGGCCGGCGTACTGCGATGCGACGAGCGTTCCTCCCCCCTTCGTGGGCGTCTGCGCGGAGGCGACGAGCTTGATCTTCGCGCTGTCGAAGCGCCCGATCACGATCGCGGCGACGTCGATGCCCTGGTACGAGTAGGTCGCGAACGTGACGCGATCGACGTCGCGCGAGGCCTGGAAGCCGGCCTCGGTGCCGATCGGTACGTACTTCTCGACGAGCTTCGCCAGGTCGGCCCCGAACGTCGCGCTGCCGAAGAACGCACGAGCGTCGACGGTGCCGGCCGCGATCGCGTTGCCGGGGAGCAGCGCGAGCGCGTCCTCCATGCTGGCCTCGGCGCCAGCCGACTTCACCTCCGTGTTGTCCTTACCGGGACAACCCCCGAGAGCCGACGTCGACGAGAGGAGCAGCGAGAAACCAAACCAGCGCAGCGCGTTCATGGGTCCCGCGAGCGTACGCGACCTTGGAAAGCGTGTGTCGTGTGATCCACACGCCCCACCTCGAGGCCCACCCACGCTCACGATGTCGAGTACGAGCCAAGCACCTTGAAAAACTTGGAGTGCCGGCGGACCTCCTCGATCGCGCCGATGATCGGACGATCGGTCGCGTGGCCCTGCACTTCGATGAAGAAGAGGTACTGCCAGCTCTCTCCCGGGGTGGGACGAGACTGGATCTTCGTCAGGTTCACTCCGCGCTCGGCGAACTGCTTGAGCACCTCGTGGAGGGCCCCCGGCGCGTCACTCACGGCGAAGACGACCGCCGTGAGATCTCCCCCGGTGCGACTCGATGGCCTCGGGCCGACGATGGCGTAGCGGACGCGCTCCTCCCCCTCGTCGCGCACGTTGCGTTTCAGGACCTCGAGGCCGTGCTGCGCGGTGATTGACTCGTGCGCGAGCGCCGCCGAGCGCGGGTCGGCGGCCGCCAGCTCGCACGCGCCCATGGGGGTCTTCACGTCCACGACCTGCGCGCTGGGCATGTCCGCGGCGAGGAAGCGCTGGCAGTGCGCGCGGTCCTTCGCGCTGGCGTAGACCTTCTCGACCTCGGCGAGCGAGGCCGCTTTGCTCGCGAGCTGGAGGTTCACGTTCGTCTCGAAGCACGCGACGATCTTCAGATCGCTCGAGGTGAGCGCCGAGATCGTCGCCTGCATCAGGCCGTCCGAGCGTGTCTCGTAGGGAACGACGGCGTAGCTCGCGCGCTGGCGTGTGACCTCGTCGAGCGTCGATGCGACGGTATCGCACGGCGTGTACTCGGCGGCGACGCCGAAGCGAGTCCGTGCTGCGGCGTGCGCGAACGCGCCGTCGAGGCCGCAGAAGGCGACCTTCACCGGGGTCTCGAGGGAGAAGCACGTCGCGACGATCTCGCGGAAGATCTCGCGGAGCGCCTCGGGCGGCAGATCCGCGGACGACGCACCGGAGACGATCGCGTCGATCTGGGTGCGCTCGGGGAGCGAGATCGGGAGCGCGAGCGACTTGCGCGCCTCACCGACCTTCTTCGACAACTTTGCGCGACGCTCGAGCGCGCTCAGGAGCTGCGCGTCGACCTTGCTGATCTCCTGGCGGAGCTCCTCCACTTCGCGGCGCTTGTCGGTCATGGTTGTCGTAAAGGTTAGCACCGTTGAGCGACACCGACCTGCGTGCCCTTCGTGACAAGTACGAGCGCATGCTCCACCTGCGCGAGCTCCATTCGCGCGCGCGGACCGAGCCTGGCTTCGTCGAGCCGGATCCGCGCCCCGCGATGGCCGATCTCGCGAGGACCTACCCGGGTGCGCTCCGCGAGATCGACGAGCTCCCGCTCGCGCTCATTCACACGCGCATCGAGGAGCTCGCCGCGGCGGAGGACGATGCGGCGAAGGCACTTCCGTGGATGGACGCGCAGTCGCGGTTTCACTCGCTCGCGCGGGGCGCCCTCTGCGTGAAGCGCTGGCTCGAAGGGCGTCGCGTGTCGGCGGCGCTCGAGCGCGAGTTCGCCCTCGTGCTGCCGACGCTGCCGAACGCGCGCGACGCGCACGTCTGGGCGGCTGACCTCGAAGCGATCGCGACACCGCCGCGGGGTCGCCTGATGGACCTCGTCTATGCGCGCCTCGCGCGCGACCTCGGGGTCGACGTCACGTCGGCGCGGGCGGCGGTGCTTCCGCCGCGTGCCTCACTTCGGAGTCGTCGAGCCTGAGCCCGAGCCACCCGAGCCCGAGCCGCCGGAGGAAGAGCCACCCGACCCCGAGCCACCCGACCCCGAGCCGCCGGAGGAAGAGCCGCCGGAGCTGGCTCCGCTCGTCCCGGAGCCACCCGACGCGCCACTCGACCCGCCGCCGTCGCTCTTGCCGGGCGCCGCCGGCGCGGCCGGTGCGCTCGAGCCCGACGCCTTGCCCGACGAAGCCTCGCCGCCGCTCTTCTCGCCCCCGCTCTTCTTGGGCGATGAAGAGTAGAGGTCCGCGTACCAGCCGCCGCCCTTGAGGATGAAACTTCCCCCAGAGATCTGGCGCTTGGCCGTGGTTTTTCCACACTTTGGGCAGACCTCGAGCGCTGGCTCCGAGATCTTCTGGATCTCTTCCCACTCATTCGCGCAATCGGTGCAGACGTACTCGTAGGTGGGCATTGCCGGTTCGGGGGGTTATGCGTCATCGGGCGCGGTTTTTCACGTGAAAAAACGCTGAACATCAATAAGCCCTTGCATGGTCGCGCGTTCAGGCACTACAACTGAACACTGACCGTATGTGACGTGACACTACGTCACCTAGGTCGTGGCTGACTGCCCTCTCCGGAGGCGGTCAGGCGTCAGCCACTGCCACGCGATCGAGCCGCTCGGCTAGCGCGATGCCTCGTCGAGGGGTACTTCGCGTGGGGTTTTTCCACAGGATATCCCCATCCCCGACCGACTCCTCTGAAGTCTTGCGAGGACCATGAAGATCAAGCGTCTCGAGCTCTGCGGGTTCAAGTCGTTCGTCGACCGGACCGTGGTCAACTTCGACCACGAGATCATGGGCGTCGTCGGCCCGAACGGCTGCGGAAAGTCGAACATCGTCGACGCGATTCGCTGGTCGATGGGCGAGCAGAGCGCGAAGCACCTCCGCGGCCGCAGCATGGAGGACGTCATCTTCAGCGGCTCCGAGTCGCGATCGCCGGCAGACTTCGCCGAGGTCACGCTCACGTTCGAGAACGACGATCCCTCGGACGTCCCGCTCGAATACAAGGACTACACGGACATCGCGGTCACGCGTCGCCTGCATCGCAACGGCGACAGCGAGTACCTGATCAACAAGACGCCCGTCCGCCTCAAGGACATCACCGACCTCTTCCTCGGGACGGGCATCGGCACGAAGGCCTACTCGATCGTCGAGCAGGGCAAGATCGGCCTGATCGTCAGCGCGAAGCCGGAAGACCGGCGGCTCCTCATCGAGGAGGCCGCCGGGATCACGAAGTTCAAGAGCCGTAAGAAGCAGGCCGAGCGGAAGATGGAGATGACGCAGCAGAACCTGCTGCGCGTCGGCGACATCATCGCGGAGATCGACCGCAACCTCGGCTCTCTCAAGCGCCAGGCCGCCAAGGCCGAGCGCTTCATCTCGTACCGCGGCGAGCTCGAAGACCTCCAGCTCCACGACGCCTCGCACAAGTTCCTCGAGCTCCACGGCTGGATCTCGCTCGAGCAGAGCGAGGTCGATCGCCTGACGCTCGAGGCCGATGACGCAAAGGCCAGCCTCGCCGCCCGCGAAGCCGAGCTCGAGACGGCGCGCCTCGAGGCCCACAACGCCGAGGAGCAGCTCGAGCAAGCCAACGCCGCCGCCTTCGCAGCGGACAACGAGGCGCGCTCCGAGGAGGCGGCGATCGAGCGCGCCAAGGATCGCATCGAGGCGCTCCGCAAGCGCGAGGCCCAGGCCGAGACAGAGCTCCGCGAGATCGAGGAGCAAGGCGCCATCCTCACGCGCGAGCGTGACACGGTCGCGGCCGACGTCGCGATCCTCGAGGACGGCGAGAACGGCGAGGCCAACGCCGCCGCCGCCCAGGAAGCGCGCCTCGCCGAGCTCTCCGCCGAGAGCCAGGTCGCCGAGCAGACGCTCGTCGAGCTGCGCCAGGCCATGAGCCGCGCGCACGCGGAGATCGCCGCCTCGGAGGCGAAGCTCCAGGGCTTCGACCGTCGCAAGCAGGACATGATCGTCCGCGAGGAGAAGCAGTCGGCCGAGCGAGAGGAGCGTGAGGGCAACGTCCTCGAGCTGCGCGCACGCACCGAGCAGCTCGCGCTCGCGATCGACGATCTTCGCACCGGCAAGGTCACCACGGCCGAGGAGCGCACCCAGCTCGAGGAGCGCCTCGGCGACCTTCGTCGTGCGATCACGCTCAGCGAGCATTCTCTCGAGGAAGCGAAGGTCGAGTGCTCGAAGAAGCGCTCGCGCCTCCACGCGCTCACCGAGATGCACTCGCGTCGTGAAGGCGTCGGCGCCGGCGCCAAGGCGCTCGTCGAGACGAAGGACAAGAGCCTCGCGGGCCTCCTTGCCGACCGCATCGAGGCGCCCGCCGAGCTGACGGCGGCGCTCGCCGGCCTCCTCGGCAGCCACCTCGAGGACGTCATCGTCGACGACGTCACGCGTGGCGTCGAGCTCCTCGCGGACCTCGCGACCGCCCGGAAGGGCCGCGCGACCATCGTTCCGCGCAATCCACCGTACGTCGCAGGCCGCCCTGCCCCGTGGGTCCACGATCGGCTCGACGCCGGCCGCGCGGCCATCGAAGGCATCGTCGGTCGCCTCGCCGACACGCTCCGCTTCGCGCCGGAAGACGAGGCGCTCGTGCGCGTCGTCGTCGGCGATGCCATCGTGGTCGAGGACGTCGCCGCAGCGATGCGGATCCGCGAGCTGGGCACGACCTCGCGCACGAGCTCTCGTGGTGCCGACCTCGCCGACGCCGTGCTCGTGACGCGTGACGGCACCGTCTTCCACACGGATGGTCGCGTCTCGGGCGGTACCGGCGAAGAGGCCGCCGCGCACATGCTCGACGTCGCCCGCGAAATGCGCGAGCTGCAAATCGAGGTCACGCACCTCGATGCGCTCGTCAGCGAACGGCTCGCGCACCACCAGTCGCTCCGCTCGCAGATCGGGGAGTGCACCGGCGCTCTCGAGCGCGCGCGCCAGCAAGCGCACCAGAGCGAGCTCGCGCTGGTCCACGCCGAGAAGGACCGCCTCGCCGCGGAGTCCGAGCTCGAGGGCCACAACCGTCGCCTCGAGGCGCTCGCGGCCGATCCCGAGGAGCTCCGGCGCAACATCGCCGAAGCCGAGGCCGAGCGCGCGGCCGCGCAGGCGGTCCTCGACGCCGCGCGGATCGCCCTCGACGACGTCTCTGCCCGCATCACCGACGCCGAGACCCGCGCGACCGAGTGGCGCGATCAGGTGCGCGACCAGCAGCAGCTCGTCACCGAGCGCAAGGTCGCGCTCGCCGGAGCTCGCGAAAAACTCTCGGCCGCTCGCGGGACGCTCCAGCGACTCGCGCGCAGCGAGGCCGAGCTCGGCGAGCGCGCCAAGCGCCTCCACACCGAGCTCGAGCGCGGTGCAGCCGATTTTGGCGAGACCGCCGCGACGCTCGTTCGTCACAAGGAGCGGCTCATCGCGGCCGTCGACGCCGCACGCATCGCCCAGGAGCTCCTTGCCGAGACGCGGACCGTCTTCGAGGCCTTCCGCTCCGATCTGACCGAGCGCGAGGGTGGCCTCAAGGACCTCCGCACGCGTGCGAGCGAGTCGCGCGAGGCGCTTGCCGAGCACGAGATGGCTCTTCGCGAGCGCCAGCTCTCGATGGAGCACCTCCTCACCGGCGTGCGCGAGAAGTTCCGCGGCCTCCACCTCCCGCGGGTCATCGGCGACTACCACCTTCGCCCGGCGCCGGACGGCGAGCTCCGCGACCGCATCCAGGAGCTCGCGGGCCTCCTCGACCGCATGGGCAGCGTCAACCTCGACGCCATGCGCGAGCACGACGACGCCGAGAAGCGCTTCGTCTTCTACACGACGCAGAAGGCCGACCTCGACAAGGCGCTCCTCGACCTCGAGCGCGCGATCCAGCAGATGAACCGCGAGAGCAAGAAGCTCTTCGAGGAGACGTTCGCCGCCGTCAACGAGCGCTTCCAGACCATCTTCCCGAAGATGTTCCGCGGCGGTCGGGCTTCGCTTCGCCTCACCAACCCGGACGACATGCTCGAGACCGGCATCGACATTCTCGCCCAGCCCCCGGGAAAGAAGCTCTCGAGCATCGAGCTCATGTCCGGCGGCGAAAAAGCC
>JANXVA010000584.1 GCA_025351875.1 Myxococcales bacterium
CGCGTCCGCCTCCGCGCGGCGCACCGCTTCCCGCTGCCGCGCCGCGGCTTGCCGCTCCTCGGCCGTCGCGGGCACCGTCTCGTTTCCGAGGCGCAGCTCGATCGCTTGCCCGGCGAAGGCCTCGAGGCTGCAGCTCGCGTCGGTCCACCTGCGCGAGGACGCCGGCCCGAGCCGATGCCGGTACACCTCGTGCGTCGCGCCCTTGGCGTCGACGACGGTGACGGTGAAGCTGGTCGCCTCGCGCATCACGTTGAGCGTGCCCTCGGAGAACGTGAGCTTCGCGCCCTGCGGAACGGTCACCTTGAACGCGATCGACCCGGGCGGCGTCGCGACGAGCGCGTCGCGCTGCTCGAAGCTGCCCTCGTTCAGGTTCCAGATCTTCGCGTCGGGCGCCCACGCCTTGCCGCCGCCGGTGGGCGCGGACCACTGCGTCTCGATCACGCTCGTGCGGAGCGCGACGGTCGACACGAAGCGTGCGTTGTCCCCCTTGGTCGCGAACCAGGCGGGGCGCATCTTGCGCCAGTGCGCGCCGAGGAGGTGGTGCGCCATCGCGGCGTTTCCCTCCTCGAACCGCGCGGTGCTCGCGATCTCGACGAGCCGGAGCGCGACCTCGTAGCCCTGTCCGCCCGGCAACGGTGGTGGGAGCACGGTGCTCGCGGCCGCCTCCGCCCCGCCGTCCTGCTCCTCCGCGCGAGGCGGAGGTGTCACCCCCTCCGCGCCGCCGCCGGACCGCCACGCGAGCACGCAAGCTGCCGCCGCGACGAGCACGACGGCGAGGCGCGCCATGAGCATGCGCAACGTTGGCCTCATGGGACGGCTCCCGCGCCTCGAGGCCGCGGCACGAGGAAGCCGTCCTTCTGCTCCATGCGCGAATCCTTCAGCATCCACGCCCAGAGCTCGGCGCGAAGTCGCGTGGTCTCCTCCGGGTGGGCCGCGGCGACGTCCTTCGTCTCGCCGGGATCCGCTACGGTGTCGAACAGCATGTACTTTACACCCTTACGGGTGGGCACGTAGACGAGCTTCCAGCGTTCGTCGCGCACCATGCGATGGCGCGCCATGCGGGTGACGTCGCGGAGATCGCGCCGCTGGACGATCTCGGCGTTGTGGCGGGCGTCGAGCTCGGTGAGCGCCATGATCCCGGGGTAAGGCATGCGCATCTCGGGAGGGAGCCCGGGGATCTCCTCGGTGAACCAGAGCTCGGTCTCGGCATAGGCGAAGCGCCTGTCGATCGCGCCGCCCAACAGCGACGCGGCGAGCGACGCGCCGTCGAGGTCGTCCGGCTTCGCGACCCCCGCGAGCTCGTAGAGGGTCGGCGCGAGGTCGACGTCGCGCGCGATGCGCTCCTCGCGAACGCCGGCCTTCGCGCCGCCGCGCGGATCGACGATGACGAGCGGCACGTGCGTCCCCTCGTCACCGAAGAGGTGATCGCCGTGCCCCTGCCCATGGCCGTTGTCGTAGAGCGTCTCGCCGTGATCGGCGGTGACGACGACGATCGTGTTGTCGGCGAGCCCCTCGCGCTCGAGCGAGTCGAGGACGCGCGCCGAGGCGGCGTCGATCGCGCTCACCGCCCCGTCGTAGAGCGCCCGGATCTGGGCGATGTCGACGGCGTCGGGCGGCGCATCCTCGAAGAGACCGACGGGCTTGTGGTACTTGAAGCGCCCGCGATACGCGGGATCCGTGTATTTTGCATAGAACGGCGCCGGCGCGGCGTACGGGAAATGCGCGGTCGAGAAGAAGACCGTCAGGAAGAACGGCCGGTCCTTCATGGCGTGGATCGCCTTGCCGACGTCGTCCGCGAGGAGCATCGGGTCGGCCGCGTCGTTCAGCTCGCGCATGACGGGGAAGAGGCGCCGGCCGAGATGCGAGTGGAGGAGCGGCAGGAGCGGCGTCTCGCGCTCGAGCGCGCGCTGACGAATCAGCTGGCGGAAATCGAACGACGGCGTGTCGATGCGCTCGAACCCGAGGTCGATGCGCCCGAAGATGTCCCCGGCGTAGTCGCTCACCACCCCCGTCGCGTAGCCGGCGGCGGCGAGCCGCGCAGGCAGCGCATCGAAGTCGTGCGCGCGCTCCTCCCAGGTCGGGAACATGGAGCGAATGCCGTGATGGTGCGAGTGCCTACCGCTGAGGATGCTCACCCACGAGGGAAAGGTCCGCGGGATCGACACGTACGCGCGATCGAAGCGCGTCCCGCGAGCCGCGAGCCGCGAGAGCGCGGGCGCCACGCGAGGGTCGAGGTGATCGGCGCGCAACGAATCCGCCGCGAGGATGAGAATGTTGGGCCGCCGCCTCCCCGCTGCGCCCGCGCCTGCGCCCGCGCCCGTGCTCGCAACCCCGAATGGCGCCGCGGCCGCCGCGCGCCGGACGTCGATCGATCGAAACGCTCCGGCCCCGGCGAACAGCACGATCCCCAGCGGCGCGACCTTCCGCGCGCACCTCGCGAGGAGCCTGCGCACCGGCCTCCGCACCGCAACCGCGACGCGATACGCCATCGCCACCAGGCGCGCGGGTCTCATGTAGAGCACCGCCGCGGCGATCGCGACCACGACGACGCCGTGCGGCCCGAGCACGTCGGTCGCGAAGACTTGCACCGTGCGCGCGATCCCACCCTTCGCGTACCAGCGGGCGGCATAGAGCTGCGGGCTGTCCGCCATCGCCCACCCGACGAACGCGGCGTGCACGCCGAGGCACACGAGCACGTTCTCGACGAAGGCGCGCGCACTCCCGCGCTGCGCGAGCCTCCGCGCCGGATACCGCACGCGCGACATCCCCTCGGCGACGAGCCCGATGACGAGCCCGAGCGCGAGCGCCGTCGCGATGATCCCGATCCTCATCCGCGTGATCTCCGACGCGAACCGGTGCGCGACGAAGCTCTCGACCGCATCGGCGCGACGGAGATCGCCGAGATCGGCGTCGTCTCCGCCGCGTCGCTGCCCCGCCCATGCGGCGAGCCCGAGGACGACCAGCGCGCCGGCGAGCGGCGGCGCGACGATCGCCGCGCGCACGATCCGCGCGACTCTCGCGAGGCCGCGTCGCCTCGTCGTCCTCATGCCCCCGTGCCCCTCATGCCCCCGTGCGCCTCATCCCCTACGTCCGCGCTTCTCGGCGCGATCGGCGTTCCCGCCGTTCGAGACCCACCCTTCGGTCACGCGCGAGAGCGGCTTCGGACCGGGGTCGCGCGGGTCGAACCGCGCGGACACATCGGCCACGACGCGCCCGAGCCGCGCGATCTCCGCCTTGGGCCCGGAGCGCCAGGCCTCGCCGGCAGCTCCGCTTGCGCGATCACAGAAGAACGTCCGACACCCGAAGGGCCGCGACGCATACACGAGGCATTTGCCCTCGTCCGACAGGAGCGAGCACCTTCGCTCGTCGTCACCACGCTCGTTCACGGTCGGCAGCGATCTCCTCTTGGGGAGCCCGCCGCGCGCGCGGACCGCACGCTCGAGCTCGGCGGTCTCGACCGACGTAGGATAGGGCTCGCGCCCGGTCAGCCCGAAGCGGCAGCACTCGGTGGTCGAGTCGCAGGTCCACCCCGCGAGGAGCGCGTCGACCTCTCGATAGACCGCACGGAGCGCGTCGAGCTCGCCTCGCCCGTGGTCGAGCGCGGCCGGTCCGTACCCCGCGCGCGAGCTCTTCCGTCCGGGTCCGCGGCTCACGGCTCGTCCTTACGCCTGCGCCCGGTCGAGATCAAACGACGCCTCGTTCGCGAGGGCCCGCCCGGCGAAACCCGGCTACTCTCGATCCGTGGCGTCGGCCTCGTCCCGTCCTCGTCTTCGGCCCATCGAGACGATCATCGTCCCCGACAAGCGCCTCGGGCGCGCGCTGATGCTTCGCGACACGCAGGGCATCACGAGCTCGCACGTCGTGCTGCCGATGGCGCTCGTCCCGATCGTCG
>JANXVA010000701.1 GCA_025351875.1 Myxococcales bacterium
CGACGATCAGCCTGTCGCGCGGGTACATCGTCGCCGAGTGCAAGCGATTGCGTGGCGCCGAGGTCGTCTTCGACATCCCGACGGTCACCGGCACCGAGAACCTGATGATGGCCGCCGCGCTCGCCAAGGGCCGCACCACGCTCGTGAACTGCGCGCGCGAGCCCGAGGTCGAGGAGCTCGGCCGCATCCTCAACAAGATGGGCGCCGAGGTGAACGGCGCCGGCACCGACGTCATGCACATCGTCGGTACCGATCGCGGCGAGCTCGCCCCGTTCGATCACGCGATCATCCCCGACCGCATCGAGGCCGGTACGTACATGGTCGCCGCCGCGATGATCGAGGGCGGTGACGTTCTCATCGAGGGCGCAGAGCTCAGCGACCTCGAGGCCCTCGCGATGAAGATGCGCGCCGCGGGTGTCGAGATCACGAGCGAGGGCCACAACATTCGCGTGAAGCGCCCGGGCCCGCTCCGCGGCGTGAACGTCACCACCGCTCCGCACCCCGGCTTTCCCACCGACATGCAGGCGCAGTTCCTCGCGCTCATGTGCATGGCGAAGGGCGAGAGCGTGATCACCGAGACCATCTTCGAGAATCGGTTCATGCACGTGCCGGAGCTCCAGCGCATGGGGGCGAGCGTCGCCCTCCGCGGCAACACCGCGGTCGTGCAGGGAGTGAACCGCCTCTACGGCGCCGCCGTCATGGCGACCGATCTCCGCGCGAGCGCTTCGCTCGTCATCGCAGGGATCATCGCTGACGACGAGACGGAGGTCCGCCGCATCTACCACCTCGATCGTGGATACGAGCGCATCGAGGAGAAGCTTCATGGTCTCGGTGTCGACGTCGAGCGCGTGAAGGGGGCCGAGGCGTGAGCCCCTCCGCGGGCCCGACGCCCGCGAAGGCCTCTCCGGGTCCCGCCTCGGAGCCGGTGCTCGCGCCCCTCGTCATCGCGCTGCCGAAAGGGCGCTCGCTCAAGCCCGTGGCCAAGCTCCTCGCGCGGGCAGGCGTCGTGTCGACGATGTCGCCGTTGCCTCTTCCCGAGGCGCTCGCCGACGAGAGCCGCGCCCTCGTACGCACCGCGCGCTTCGGCGACCAGCCGCTGGAGCTGCTCCTCCTCAAGCCGGACGACATTCCTACCTACGTCGAGTACGGCACGGCGGACCTCGGCGTGTGCGGGCGGGACGTCCTGGTGGAGCGGGAGGTCGACGTGTACCAGCCCGTCGATCTCGGCATCGCGCGCTGCCGCCTCGTCGTCGCCGGTCGCGTCGGCGTCGACCTCGCGTCCACGCACACGGGCCGCATGCCGCGCGTGGCCACGAAGTTCCCGCGCACCGCCGCCGCGCACTTCGCGCGCCGCGGAGTCCAGGTCGAGATCGTCGACGTGCAGGGCTCCGTCGAGCTCGCGCCGCTTCTCGGCCTCGCCGACGTCATCGTCGACCTCGTCGAGACCGGAACCACGCTCGCGGAGAACGGCCTCGAGGTGAAGGAGGAGATCTCGTCCGTCTCCTCGATGCTCGTGGCGAACCGTGTATCTTACAAGCTTCGCTCGGCGGCCGTTGCCCCGCTCCTCGCCGCGCTGCGCGCCGCGCTCGTGGCCCCGCAAACCTGACTTCACACGCCACCCGCGTCCGGTGCGTCGAGCCTCACGAGGGGCCGCCACTTCTTGACGGCGCCTCGCCCCACTCCCTTCACGCGGAGGAGATCCTCGACGCGCTGAAAGCGCCCGAGCCGTTGCCTTAGGACGAGGATCGCCTCGGCGCGCTTCGGACCGACCCCGGGCAAGCGACGTAGCTCGTCGATGCTCGCGTGATTGAGGTAGACGGGCTCGGTCGGCGTGGCGCGCCCGTGCGCCCCGCCGTTGGCTCCCGCCGCGCCGGGCGCCGACGCGGGTGATGCTGCCGCGGGGCCCGCGGTTGTAGCGAGGGGCGCGCCAGCATCGTTCGCGGCCATCGTCGGGAGTAGCGGAGCCGAAGCATCGTGGTCAGCAGCGCCGACCGACATCGGGGCCGCCGGGCCGGCTGCGGCTGTCCGGCCGATCCATCCGAGAACGAGTAGCGCCACGACGACGCCTGCGACGCGTGCGGCCATCGCCATCCACGTCGAGGACCAGGCGTGCGCGACGAGCGCAGCGCAGAATGACCACCGCGACGGCGAGCGGGCGGAGGACGGCGGTGGAGGCAGAGGAGAGATCGCTCGGGGGAGGAGGGGCGTCATGGTCGAAGCGCAGAGCGAGCCGCGGGCCAGCGCGGCTTCCGCGCGATTTCGCGGACTTTGCGCGCGCGGCCCTATGTCCCGGACAGGGGGAGGGGTGTCCCGGGCCGGGCCAGCCGTCGCCGCGCGAAGATGAAAGGTCCGCTCGATGGGTGACAGAACGTTCTACCCCGTGGGGTTACACGTTCTCGGTGTCGCGACAGGCCACCAGAAAACGCGTGCGCGGGTCCATCGAACAGGTCTCCCGCCACGGCACTGGTCACCTCTCGGCGCCAGCGTGTGCGACCTGTCACGCCGGGGTGTCACCCATCGGGGTGGAACGAACTGTCACCCATCGAGATGCACCGAACCAGATCTGCCGATCCCGCCCGACCCGTCGTAACCTCGAAGCGTGTCGTCTCTGCCCTCTCGGTCGCTCGCGCGGCGCGTCGCTGTGAGCGCTTCCGCGTTGGTCGTGTCCGCGTGCAGTCTCCTCACGTCCGTCGACGGCCTCTCCGGCGGAGATGGCTCTCCGGCCGACGACGCGAGTAGCAGCAGCGACGGCGGAGTCGAGGGTTCCAGCGCCTCCGACGCCACCAAGGCTGCCGACAGCGTCACGGCGACGGATGCCGCGGATCCGCGTTTTGAGGCGTACGGCAAGGCCGTGCTCGCCGACACGCCGCTTGCCTACTGGCGCTTCGAGGAGACCTCGCCTCCGACCGCCAGGGACGAGCGCGGCCTCCACGACGCGGTCTACACCCTCGCTCCCTCGCTCGGAGAGCCCGGGATCGCTGGCGGACGCGCGGTACGATTGCCCGCCGGGCAGCATGCTCACGTCACGCAGGCGAGCGCCGCGTTCAACTTCCCCGGCAAGGCGCCGTACGCCTTCGAGATGTGGGTCAAGCTCTCGAAGCTGGTCAACTATCAGTGGCTCGGCGGCACCGAGGCAATGACCGATCCGCGCAGCGGCTGGTCCGTCTGGACCGACGCGACGGGCGGCGCAGGCTACGAGGTGTGGGGAGCGGCGCTCACGGACGGAGGCTCGACGCAGAGGCGTGGAGTCGTCGCTCCGCCGTCGCTGATGGTCACCGGGCAGTTCCAGCACGTGGTGACGAGCTACAACGGCGCGAGCATGCAGGTGTGGATCGACGGCGTGAAGCGGGTGGCCGCGAACGACACGAGCGATGCTCCCGATACGGGCCCGCTCATGCTGGGCTGTCGCCGAGCGGCGTTACCGTACCAGTGCATTGACGACGGCCTGATCGACGAGGTCGCGATCTACGATCATGCCCTCCTCGACACGCGAATCGTCGCCCACTACACGCTCGGAAAGCCCTGAAGTCCGGTCGCGCCCGGACGCGAGCTCATCCATGACCGCCGCCGCGTGACGGGGGTTTGTCCCCCAACTCGGGCTCGTGCTAGGCGTAAGGGGTACGCAGGAGACTATTCCCATGGCCGATCGTCGCGACGAAGAGATGCAGATTGCACGCATCGAGCAGGAGCTCACCCCCGGCATCGGGCGCCGTGCCTTCCTCGGTACCGCTGCCGCCGTCGCCGCAGCCTCCTCCCTCGTCGCGAAGCCGGCCTTCGCAGGGCCCGCCGCGAAGAGCCTTGCAGCCTCCCCCCCGGCAGGCTTCTCGCCGTTCTCGGCGCCTGGCACGGTCGTCAAGGTCACGAAGAAGGACTGCCTCCAGGCAAACCAGCTCTACCCGAAGGCCGACGCCGCGAAAGAGATGCTCACGCGCGCGCTCACCGAGCTGACGGGCAAGCCCGACCTCGTCACGGCGATCCAGCAGTTCGTCCACAAGGACGACATCGTCTGCGTGAAGGTCAACGGCATCGCGAAGCAGAACATGGGCACCAACAAGGAGCTCGTGATCCCCTTCCTCGAAGGCCTCATCGCCGCGGGCGTTCCCGCCGGCAACATCACCGTCCTCGAGCAGTACGGCGATTTTCTCGCCGGCACGCGCATCAACGCGTCGAACGTCCCCTCGGGCGTGAAGGTGTCGCTGCACAACAACGGCAACGCCACGATGGACTACCGCCTCATTCCCGGCACCGGGACGAGCACGAAGTTCACCAAGTTCCTGACCGAGGCGACCTGCGCGATCAACTTCGCGCTCATCAAGGATCACTCGATCTGCGGCTACACCGGTCAGCTCAAGAACATGACGCACGGCTGCAGCATCAATCCGCACGACTTCCACGTGCACCACGCGAGCCCGCAGATCGCGCAGATGTACGCGCAAGACGTCATCAAGAGCCGCGTGCGCCTGAACATCGCCGATGGCTTCAAGGTCATGGCCGACGGCGGCCCGCTCTGGAAGCGCCCCGAGATGGTGAAGCCTCACGAGGCGGTCTACGCGAGCACGGACCCCGTTGCGATGGACACCATCGGCTGGGAGGTCGTCGAGAAGCTCCGCGCCGAGCTGAACCTGAAGACGCTCACGGAGGCTGGTCGCGAGCCTGCCTACATCAAGGCCGCGGCCGACCTCGGCCTCGGCGTCGCCGATCGCTCGAAGATCAGCCTGAAGGAATTCGCGATCTAGTTACCGTCGGAGCAACTCCGATTTGGCGCGGGCGGCAGAGAGCCCGTACGATCCCCCCATGGGATCGTTTGGCCTGCGACGTTTCGCGTTCGTGGCGCTGGGCGCCGCGCTCGTGGTGTCGTGCGGTCTCCTCGTCGACACGAGCGGCCTGTCGGACGGCGCGGAGCCTGGGGACGATGGCGCGACGTCTGGCGACGGTGGCATCGGCACGGACGCCACCGGCGACGTAGCGCAGACGGGCGACGGGAACACCGGCGTGGACGCCAAGGCCGACGCTGCTCCTCTCGCCTACCGCGAGGTCGTCCTGTCCGACGGCCCGATCGCCTACTACCGCCTCGCCGAGACGAGCGGCTCGGTCGCCAAGGACGAGACCGGCAACCATGATGGCACCTACGCTCTCACCGGGAGCATCGACTACAACCAGCCCGGCCCGGCAGCGGGCGTCCCGTCCGTGCGCTTCAAGGACGTAGCGCACGTCTCCGCGAACTCCGTCGCGATGCTCCCTGTCGGCACGTTCGCGTCCTACACGCTCGAGGCGTTCGTTGCGCTGGAGGTCCTGGGAACCTCGACCTTCTTCCTCAACTTCGCGGCGTCCGGCGGCGGCGGCGCTCCGTCTCTCTGGGTCGACGACACGACCCAGAAGTTCCGCTACTCGTTTCCGAACATCGACTCGACCGTCGTGATCGGCCTCACGTGGCACCACCTCGCGGTGACCGCGAGCGGCACCACGATTTCGATCTATGTCGACGGAGCGTTCGACACGTCGGGCACGGATGGCGCCCCGTCGCCGGACCGTGGCAGGTTCACCATCGGGAGCACCTTCTCCGCGGGGGTGGACGGCGGCGCCGGTTACTACAACCCCGCATTCAAGGGCCGTCTGGCCGAGGTCGCCGTCTACGGCAAGGCGCTCTCGCCCGCGCGCATCGCGGCCCACTACGCCGCCCGCCCCTGATCTCCGTCGACCGCATCTTCGTCGTGGGGAGCTGGCTCCTCGTGCTCTTCGCGGCGGTGCTCGTCGCACGGCGACCTCCGGCGATGAGCCTCGTATCGTCCGCGTACAGCGCGCGCCTCCTGCGTCCGTGGCGCCTCGTCACGTTCGTCCTCTCGGCGGCCGTGTTCACGCTCGGTGCACCCTACATGGGCGATCCGACGTGGGACCGACCGGTGGGTGCCCTGATGAGCGGCTTCACCTATCTGCTCGCGCCATGGTCGGTCGGAACGCTCTACAGGAGCCTCCGGCGCCGCGCTTCCGCGCAGAGCGCGATCGTCGCGCTCGCCGGCTGGCTCCTCGCGACCAGCTCTTGCTACGAGACGTACCTCCTCCTTCGCGACGGTCGTCTGCCGCCGACCACGTTCTCGAATCTCGCCGCGTCGACCACGGCGTTCTTCGCGGCGGGCCTCTTCTGGTCGCTCACGTACGTGGCAGGCCGCGGCGTCGTCTTCGCGTTCATGCTCGACGAATGGCCGAAGGGCGAGGAGGAGCGCAGGATCGCGCCGAGCATGGTCCTCGTCGCTCTTTTTCTCGCGACGGTCGTAGGGCTCCTGCTCTGGCCGTTCGTTCGTGCGATGCGCTGAAGCGCCCGCGATGGCCTAGCCATGACTGCGACGCCCTACCCGAGCGCGCGGCCGTCCTCTTCCGTCGTCGTCGTCGCGCGCGCTGAGCGCCCCTCGGCGATCAGCAGTCGATGATGTCCATGAGCTTCGTCGATACCGAACCTATGCGCGGCGCGCGCGACTTCAGGCGCGCTTGCTCGCGTCTGCCGTGCAGTCAGAACCCCGTGATGCCGACCGTCAACCCCACGTACTGCGAGGTCGTGCTGCGGATCGCGCTCGCCTCGGCGCGCATTTCGGCGTCGCCTCGGAAGAGCATGCCGTCGAGGCACACCCCGAGCTTGCCGCCGACGCCGCAGAGCTGCCCGCGCGCGACGTCGACCGGCGTGCCGTTCAGCGTCTTCGGTGTCTCGATCCGCATGAAGCTGGCGTCCGCACGCAGGAACTCGACCTGCGCGGAGACGAAGCCACCCCACTCGAAGCCGCTCAGCTTGCGCCGACCGGCCTCGGCAGGATCATACAAGCCCGCGAGGATGGCGCCGCCGCGTGCACCACCCTCGATCACGGTCTTGCCCTTCAAGTACTGCCAGCCGAGCGCCAGTCGCGGCAGCTCGAGCATCGAGAAATAGAGGAGGTCGTTGCCCTGGAGTCGACCGTCGAAGCCGATCCGCCCGAACGGTCCGTGGTCCTCGGAGACGGGGAGCCGGTAACCGATGTCGATGGTGCCCGCGAGCGCGCCTTCGAAGCCGCCCTGGCCGCCACCGAGCATGAAGTAGCTCGAGCCGTGCGCGGTTCCGTCGAGCGCGTACGTCTCCGCGGCACCCGCGAAGCCCACGCCGAGCGTCGTCTCGTTCACCGGACCCGCGTTCACGTGCGTGACGGCAAAGCGGACGCCTGTCACCGACAGACTGACCTTCGGCTTGTCGCAGCCACACTTCCCGCAGCAGCGCGCCGCGCACGCGCACGTGCTGGCGCACGGATCCACCGTGCAGCTCGCCGATGGGGTCTGCGCCTGCGGAGGCGGCGCGAGTGGAGCCGGAGACGGCGGCGCGGTCTGCGGATCGGTCGCGACCGGAACCGGAACCTCGTCCGCTCGGGCCTCGGTGGAGAGGAGAAGAGCGAACCCCACCGTGAGGCTCGCAAGCGACGTTACTGCACGCTTTTTCACGTACCCGATCGACGCGGCTCGCCCCGTTGCATTCAAAACGGCACAAAATTGCGGCAGAACCATGACTCGGCTCCTCGCGAGCGCTAGGTTCACGCGGTGAACCGCAACCGCAGCAGCGCCTACCGAACCAGCCTCGCTCTCGGCATGGCTGCGCTCGTCGCGGTCGTCGCGGTCACGCCCTCGTGCGCGACGGGCAACGAGGCTCCCAGGGGCGACATCTCGTCGACGACGCCGGCGGAAGCCGACGGCGGCCCGGATGCCGCTTGCCCTCCTTGCGGCGCGGGGCAGACGTGCTCGAGCGGAGCCTGCGTCTCGGTCGATACCGACGCCGACGGCGACAGCGTCAAAGCCTCCAAGGACTGCGACGACCACGACCCGGCGATTCATCCCGGCGCGGTCGAGGTCTGCAACGGCAAGGACGACAACTGCGACGGCAAGGTCGACGAGGGCTTCGACGCCGACGGCGATGGAACGCCCTCCTGCTCCGTCGCCGGCAAGCCCGCCGACTGCGACGACAAGGATCCGGCGGTTCATCCGGGAGCCACCGAGACCTGCAACGGCAAGGACGACGACTGCGACGGCCTCATCGACAACGGCTTCGACAAGGACAACGACGGCTACTACGCGTGCGTCCACGGCACGATCTCCGCGGACTGCGACGACACGAACGCGAGCATCCATCCTGGCGCCGTCGAGATCTGCAACGGCAAGGACGACGACTGCAACGGCCAGATCGACGAGCTCCCCGCGAACCTGACCGGCTCGCTCACGTCGCCCGTGAACACGCACTGGTCCCTCGCGGGAAACGCCTCGCTCGTGAGCGGCTGGGCGCAGCTCAACCAGGACGTGCCCGACCAGGCCGGCGCGCTCTGGTGGAACGCGCCGTACACGTTCGACACGTTCGACGTGGGCGCGACGTTCTGGATCCAGAACAAGCCGACAGGCGCTGACGGAATGACGTTCGCCTGGGTGCCCGGCAACGCCGTGAACGTCGTCGGCACCGGTGCGTCCGGGTGCGGGGTCGGCGGTCTCGGCGGCTACGCGGTCATGATCGACACCTTCGTCAACACGAACGAGCCCGCCGCGCCGTTCCTCGCGGTCGTCCAGGCAGCCGCGGCGCCGGTGACGCTCTCACGCGTCGCGATCCCGAACGTGCGCGATTCCGCCAACCATCGGCTGCGTGTTCGACTCGACGCCGGAAAGCTCAGCGTGTGGTTGGACGGCATCAGCACGCTCTTCGAATTCCCCCTCGTCGGCTATGTTCCCTTCAGCGGCCGCTGGGGCTTCACGGGCGCCACCGGCGGTGCGAGCGAGGCGCACTGGGTGACCGACGTAGCGATGGCGTTTCCGAACGGGCAGGGCTGCGTTCCGTGAAGGTCGGCCAGATCGTGGGCCGCCTCGCGAAGGTCGAGTAGGATCCCTCCGTCGTGGAACTGAAAGACCCCAAGAACCTCATTCCGAACGCGGCGCTCGTGCCGAACGTCGAGATCAACGAGAAGCCGCGTGAGCGTCTCGGCTCCGATGCAGGCCACGAGCGCGTCACGGCGATCGACATGTCGAGCTTCAGCCAGGTCTCCGCGAGCGCCGACCGCGCGTGTCTCGTCGTGATCTACGGTCCCGAGCTGGGCAAGCGCGCTCCTCTCGGGCAGGCCACGTTCGAGATCGGCCGCTCCTCGCGCTCCGATCTGCCGATCGACCAGGAGAGCATCAGCCGCCACCATGCGCGCATCACCTTCGACGGTACGCGCCATATGGTCGAGGACCTGGGCTCGACGAACGGTACCTTCGTGAACGACGTCAACGTGAAGCGTCAGCCCCTGAAGGACGGCGACCAGGTGAAGCTCGGTCGCTCGATCCTGAAGTACATGGCGGGCGACAACATCGAGGCGAACTACCACGAGGAGATCTATCGCCTGATGACGATGGATGCGCTCACGCAGACGCACAACCGTCGCTACTTCAACGAGGCCCTCGAGCGCGAGTACAACCGCAGCCTCCGCTATCGTCGCTCGCTGTCGCTCATCCTCTTCGACATCGATCACTTCAAGAAGATCAACGACACCTACGGTCACGTCGCAGGGGACAGCGTCCTTCGTCAGCTCGCGATGGTCGTGAAGCCGCGCCTGCGCTCGCAGGACTGCCTCGCGCGCGTCGGCGGAGAGGAGTTCGCGGTGCTGCTCCCCGAGGTCGAGAACGCCGGCGCACGCATCGCCGCGGACAAGGTCCGCGCGATCGTCGAAGCCGCGCGCTTCCTCGTCGACAGCAAGGAGTTTGGTTGCACCGTGAGCGTCGGCGTCATCACGTTCGACGCCCGCGTCACGTCCCCACAGATGCTCTACGAGATGGCCGACAAGAATCTCTACGCCGCCAAGAACGGCGGGCGTAACCGCGTCGTTGGGTGAGGGGTGAGCTGGGTTACTGGTCGGTAGCGTCGCTCGCGTCGCCAGCGTCGCTCGCATCCGACGCACCTGCGTCGGGCAGCGACGCGTCGGGTGCGCTCGCGTCGACGTCCGGGAGCACCCCGCATCCGCCGCACTCCGGCACCGCGCCGCCGGGGACGAGGCCCTTGATCCAGAGGCGCACCTTCTCGCGCTCCTCGAACGTGAGCGGCTCGTCGCCGTAGCCGCCCGCGCTGAAGGCGGGGAAGGGCATCTCGCGACCGAGGATGAAGTCGGAGAGGATGGATCGCTCGATCTCGTCCGACGCGCGCTGCGCCTGCGGGACGAGCGGCGCGAACGAGAACTTCGTCTGCGGCTCGAGGAGCCCGTTCGTGCACGCGTAGCTCGGGATCGGCCCGTTGAGCGCCGGCGGGCGCGCGAGATCGATCTTGTAGATCAGCCAGCTATTGCCGGGATTTCCTGGATCGATGATCGGCATGTCGACGCCGAAGATCCTGCCGCTCGCCGGCGGGTTGGCCGACCGGCCGCCCGTGTTCGAGCCCTGCGCGATGCGGTTGAGCGCGGTCGCAGAGACGCCTGCGCTCGTATCGAGCACGAGGCCCGCGGCGGCAGTGTCACCGCTGCCGTGACACGTCGGCAGGTTGCACTTCGCGGTGAAGATCGGCAGCACGTCGCGACAGAAGCTCGCCATCGGCTCGATCGGCGCAGCCGTCTTCGGGCCGACGATGAAGGTGATGTCGCGCTTCTGATCTGCGAACAGCTTCGCGCGATCGATCGCGCGGACGCCGCCCTGGTCGGCGTCGCCGTCGGGGATGCCGAGGACGAGCGTGTACGGCTGCCCCTCCGTCAGCCAGGGCTGCTTCGGCGGGAGGAGCGTGACCGTGCGGGCGATGGGGTCATAGAGAATGACCGGCGCCAGATCAGGCGACAGTGGCATCCGTGCGCCGTCGAGGATGCCGAGCGACTGACGGTTCACCGTCGCGGGAAGGAGGTATCGATCGAAGGCGATCTGGATCGCGCCGTCGGCGGGCATCGGCCGATCAGCCCCGACGCTGACGCCGAGGATTCGGACCGCAGGACCGAGCGTCTGCTGCTTGTGGCTCTTGCCCGTGTCACACGCGGTGACACTCGCGAGAGCGACGGATGCCAAGACCAGGGACGCGGAGGCGAGAAAGAATGCGCGGGTACGCGCTCGCGTCAGACCGGGCTTCAGCTCTCGCTGTACATCGAGAGCTGCTCGCGAACCACTTGCTCGGTCACGCCCGTGCGGATGTGCTCCTTCAGCACGTCGGCCAGCGTGATCAGCAAGTCGTCGACGCCCTTGTCCTCGATCAGCTTCTGCAGGAGCGCCTTCGCTTCGCGGCTGTCGTCCCCGCGGAGGAACTGGCGCACGGTGTCGAGGGAGATTTCCCCCTGGAAATCCAGGTACAGGTTCTCCAAGAGGTACCGCACGAGCTCTTTCACGAGGAGCCTCCTTAGGGGCGAGGGGGTTCAGACCGGGGGAGAGTCCGAGGGGCGATGACGTCGCAGTCTCGGACGTGCCGGTATAGTCGGCGCCAGCGCCGGGACGCAACAACGAATCGCCGGTTGTCCCGGAAATTGCATCGCTTTGCGGGGCTTTCCCGCTTCGCTCGCGAGCGTTTTTGTCGCTCCGCTCGCTCACTTGCACCTCTGCAGGACCGCGGCTCCCGGGTCGTGACACACGTAGCAAGGCCGGGGGTTTCGCTTGAACTGGGTCGAGCATCCCGCGACGAAGCTGCCCGAGTGCGGGTTGAACCCGCCGCCGATCCCCTTGCCGCCGTGACAGATCACGCAGTCACGCTCGATGTGACAGCTGACGCACGCGTTGAGGTTTCGGTTCGCCTCGAACGAGTGGTGACCAGGCCGCCGCGGAGGATCGCTCCACTCGCTCTTCGGCGGGTGGAAGCGCCCCGAATCCTTGACGGGCCCGCTCATCGACACGCCGACGCGCTGGTGGCAACCGAGGCAGAAGCTCTGCTCGCGGTGGCAGCTCGTGCACTTCTGGGTCGCGAGGCGACCCTCGACCGCGTGCATGTTGAGGTAGTCGTTCGGGTGGATGTTCCGCGGCCGCACGCGCCCGTCGTGGCACGCGGTGCAGAACTCCTCCTTGTGGCAGTTGGCGCAGAACTGCGAGTCGTTCGCGGCGACGTACTTGTGGCGCTGCACGAAGTCGGGCGTGTGCTGGGAGTTGTGGAGCCAGCGCGGCGGCTGCATCGCTCCGGTCGGGAACGCCGTCTTGATGCGGCCACCCTCCTGACCTCCACCCTTCACGTGGCATGTCTCGCAGGTCGCCTTGGCCTCACCGCGCGCCGCGGCGTCGGGATGCTGGTGACACCCGAAGCACCCGCGCATTCGTGGCATCTGGTCGCGCGTGGCGAGCTCGAGCTCCTGTACGTCGCCGTGGCACTGCTGGCAGTTGATGTTCCGAACCGCGTGCTTCTTGTGGTTGAACACCATGTTCGGCCGCGGGATGTCGAACTTGGCGACGAGGTTGCCGTCGCCCTCCTTGTAGCCGAGGTGGCAGAAGTTGCACTTGCCGCTCGCGTCGCTGCCGGGCGTGACGCGGCTCAGATCGTCGTGCGTGGTGCCGTGGCACGAGTCACACGTGGTGCCCTTTGGCGTCAGCCGATCGTTCACCGACTCGCTCGTGATCGCGCCGACGTGGCACGTCTTGCACTGCAACTTCTGCTGCTCGACGTGGAACTTGTGGTTGAAGCGGAGCGTCAGCTTCTGCGGCGGAAAAATCGCCGCGCTCGGCCCTCGATCCTGCTCGAAGGCGCCCGGCGGCAGCAGCTTGAGGGGCATCGGGCCGTTGTTCGGGAGCGGCGACTGCCCGGACGAGACATCCACTCCCGTGAACCATGCCTGCGCCTCTTCCGCCGCTGTCGCCGGGGGCGCGGGCGGCGGCGCCGGCTGCGGCGGCGCAGGCTCGACGGCACCGGCATCGGCGTCCTCGGTCGACGGGGCGGGCGCGCCGTCCGCCGGCGGATCCTGCGCGAACGCCGTGCATGCCGCGAGGACGAGCGCCACGACGAGCACCAGATAGGCGATCGCGCCGACGCTCTTGCCCTGCTTCGTGGTCATGGTCACTTGGTCACCGCCATCGACAACCAGAGCATGCCGCGGAAGCGCTGACCGGCGATGCGATTCATGTCGTGCTCGAAGTCCACGAAGACGAGCGAGCGTTGCCACAGCTTGTAGCCGACGCCGGCGACGTACTGGAAGCTCACGGCGTCCCGGTCGGTCCTCAGCTTGTCGTTCCACTGCCAGACGCCCGCGCGTGCGCTGAGCACGAAGCGGGTCTCGAGCGTGCGCTCGCCGTAGAGGTCGATGCCGAGACGCTCGCCGTTCTTCGCGACGTCCGCGTTGCTGCGCGCGCCGACGGCGCCCTCACCGAAGTGCCAGCGCGCGGCGAGGTTGCCGCCGCCCATGAGGTCGAGGCTGCTCTTCGGGAAGTAGTTGGCGTCGGGCAGGCCGTTCGGCGCGGTCGGGCTCGAGACGTTCTCGTTCGCGGTCTGCACCCCGAAGGCGCGCGCGCGGGCGCCTGCGGAGAAGGCGAGGTGGTCCGTAGCGTCCCAGCTCGCACGCACGCCGAGGTCGTTCATCGGCATGGCGAGGAAAAAATTCCAGATCGAATCGGCGTCGAACGTCGGCACGTAATAGTCGTAGTCGACGCTCAGCGTGAGCTTGCGCGACGCGTACGCGTCGATCGACGCGTAGAGATTCGCAAAGCGTGCATTGTACAAGTCATAGGCGAGTCCGCCCTTCACGCCGCCGATGTCGGGGAGCGTCCCGTCGAAGCCGTACCCGATGCGCTCCTGCGAGATGCGCGTGCCGCTGTACGATACGGGTTGGCGCAGGCCGTTCGCGAACTCGGAGACGTTCGAGGCGCCGGTGTTGTTGACGCGACGGTAGGTGAGGCGGCCGTGTAGCCATGTGAAGCCTGCCGACTCCAGCGCCGCGCCGTACGCCGGAGCGACGTCATTCGGCTGGAACGACGGGTAGAGCGCGGGGTCGTACCCGGTTCGGTCGCCGCGCCAGATGCCCTCGCGTTCGAAGCGCGGCGTCGACAGAGGCATCCCTCCGCGTTGCTCGAGGCCCCCGTAGGCCTCGACGGCGAAGTAGAGGGGAGTCGTGATCTTCACCTGGCCGCCGTCGAACGACCACCAGCCGAGCGAGTCGACGACGTACTGGCGGCCCACCTTGAAGCCGAGCCAGCCGCCGAGGTAACGCCGACCCTCGACGTACCCGTACATGAGGTCGACCGGGCCGCGCTCGAACCCGGGGACGACGCCGCTCGGGTTGCCAGGGTTCGTCTCGTTCGCCGTCCCGCCGTAATCGGCGTCGTAGCGCATCCGTGCGCGGAAGGAGAGGCTCGGGCCGGTCGGGTCGTCCGGGGTGTCGTGGAGATCGTAGACGCTCACCCCGAGTGTCGTGGTGAGGCGACGTCGCGCGATGACCGTCTCGCCGGTGGGGCTCCGCACGTCGTAGAACTGAGCCGAAGTGTCGCTCGTGACCTCGGGCTCCAGGGCCTGCGCCGCTCCGGGCACGAAAGGGGCAAGCGCGCCGACGAGGCTCGCGAGGAGGAAGCTGGGCGTTCGTCGGGGGGACATCACTTATGCAAGCTGGGCCGCGGCGGCGGCGAAGCATCGAGGAAACCCGCTCCGGGTGTCAACGACAACGGCTGCGCTCGGGCGTGGGGCCCAGGCGGCGCTCTGGCGCAAGGACAATCGGCCGCGGATCCCAGGCCGTTGCTCCGCAAGCCTTCTTGACGCATTGCGCTCGCAGGTGGCACCCTCTTCCCTACCCCCGCCCTATGACCGAACACGGCCAGCAGAGATACCGCGTCGTCGAGAAGCTCGAGTCAGGCGGCATGGCGGAGGTGTTCCGCGCCGAGAGCGAGGGCCTCCAGGGCTTTCGCAAGCAGGTCGCGATCAAGCGCGTCCTCCCGCACCTCAGCGAGAAGAAGAAGTTCATTGCGATGTTCCTGGACGAGGCGCGCCTGTCGGCGCAGCTCTCGCACTCGAACTGCGTGCAGGTCTTCGACATCGGCGTCGGTGACAATGCGTTCTTCATCGTCATGGAGTACGTCGACGGCGCGAACCTGAAGGGCATCGCGGAGTCGGTGAAGAAGCAGGGCAAGGACTTCCCGGTCCAGGCCGCCGCGTGGGTCGCTCACGAGATCTGCAAGGGCCTCAGCTACGCCCACGAGCTGACCGACCCGAACGGCATGCCGATGAACCTCGTTCATCGCGACATGTCGCCACCGAACGTGCTCATCACGAAGTACGGCGAGGTGAAGATCGTGGATTTTGGGCTCGCGAAGGCGAGCTCGCAGCTCGAGAAGAGCGAGCCTGGCATCATCAAGGGCAAATTCTCCTACCTGTCGCCCGAGGCGGCGCTCGGCCAGGAGGTCGACAAGCGGACGGACATCTTCGCCGTCGGCATCATCCTCTGGGAGCTCCTCGCGGGGCAGCGTCTGTTCCTGGGCGATACGGATTTTCAGACCGTCAAGAAGGTCCAAGTCGCGCAGGTCCCGTCGATCTCGCAGATCAACCGGAAGGTCCCGCCGGAGCTGGAGCGCATCGTCAACAAGGCGCTCGCGCGGGACATGCTCGCCCGCTACGGGACGTCCCGCGAGCTCGGGCAGGATCTCTCCCGCTTCATGTTCTCGTACGGCGAGCCCGTGAGCAGTTACGACGTCGCGAGCATCGTGCAGGGCGCGATGCGCGAGCGGCAGCGCGTTCGGGCGCCGCAGGGCTCGATCATCGACAAGCTGATCGAGGAAGCGCTCTTCGAGTTCACCTCATTGAAAGAAGACGGGGCGCCCGCTTCAGGAAACATCAAGGCTGCAGCGGCGGCGCCGCTCAACACGGACTCGTTCGTCGACCCGACGAACTGGGCGAACGAGATCGGCATCGGCGAGGTCCAGCGTCAGCGGCCTGCTTACGATCCGCTTCGCCAGTCGCTGCCGGCCGAGGTCTTCGAGCAGGGCAACCTGTCCGCGCTGGAAGACGCCGAGCCGATGCCCCAGTCACATCCCTCGAACGCGCCACCGCCGGTCGCGCACCACCATTCGGCGCCGCCCGGGTCGCTGCCACCGCCGGGCTCGAGCCCGATGAATCCGATGGCGACGGGCCCGCACAACGTCCAGCGCTCGGGGCCGCACCCCGTGAAGCCTGCCGGCGGCGGAGGTGGACCGGGCAGCGCTGCGATCGGCGTCGTGCTCTTCCTCGTCGTCGCTGCAGCAGCGGGCGCCGCGTGGTTCACGGGGCTGATTCCGCATCATTGAGGGGACGCGGGCGTCGCCCGGTTTGCGCCGACCCGTTTGCTGAGCTAACCGTTCCGGGATGCTCGCCCGGAGACTCGCTGTCCTCGTCCTCGCCGGGGTCGTGATCAGCTGTCTGGCGGCGTCCTCACCGTCCGAGGGCAAGGGCGGCCCCTGCCCGACGGGAATGGCCTACGTCGTCATCGATGGCATGCCTGCATATTGCATTGATCGCTGGGAGGCCCAGGTCGTCGAGCTCAACGGCAAGGACGAGACCTCCCACGCGCCCACGCAGCCCGTCACCAACCTGAAGGTGAAGGCGGTCACGCGCGCGGGTGTCACCCCGCAGGGCTACATCTCGAAGAACGAGGCGGAGTCGGCCTGCAAGGCGGCAAAGAAGCGGCTCTGCAGCGGCGACGAGTGGGAGAAGGCGTGCCGCGGCAAGAAGCCGACGACCTTCCCGTACGGCGACGAGCGCAAGAGCGGCTACTGCAACGACAGCGGTCGCGCGCCCCTCGCGGCTCTCCACCCCGAGCTCGGGGCCGAGGGCGTCTACGCGTCGGGCGCCGCGATGAATGATCCGCGGATCAACGAGGCGCCGAATACCGTCGCGCCCACGGGTAGCTTCGCGAAGTGCAAGAACGGCTTCGGCGTTTTCGACATGGTCGGCAACTTGCACGAGTGGATCGCCGACGTGCACGGCGGCACGCGCGGCACCTTTCGCGGCGGCTACTACCAGGACACTCACCTGAATGGTGACGGGTGCAGCTACCGCACCGTCGCGCACGACGTCAGCTACCACGACTACTCGACGGGCTTTCGCTGCTGCGCCGACGCCCGGTGACGTCGTAACCTTCGAGGCTCGGGTGACTGCGCTCGGGTCGTGAATCCCACGACACGAGCTCCCGAACGTCGCTCTGGGGAGGGCCTCACGAAATGGAAATGCATACGCATGTCGTCACGGCGAGCGCGACCGGGACGGCCGCCGAGGCAGCCGCGAAGCTCGTCGCGGATCTGAAGCGAGACCTCGCGGGCGAGGTGCCCGCGCTCGTGATGGTGTTCGCCTCCACGCAGCAGCCGCTCGGGGAGGTCGCTGCACCGCTCGCAGCCGCGTTTGCGGGCGCGCAGGTGATCGGCGCATCGACGGCGGGCGAGTTCACGGAGCGCGGCGAGACGAAGGGCGCCGTCTGTGCAGTCGCGATCGCCGGCGCGTACAAGGTGTACTCGGGGATCGGCTCCGGAGTGCAGGCGCAGCCGGAGCGCGCGGTCGCGCAGGCGCTCGAGGGACTGCCCCGTGCCGTCGCGGGGTATCCGTATCGCACCGGCATCCTCCTCGTCGACACGATGGCCGGCAACTGCGAAGAGGTCGCGCTCATCGCCGCCGGTGAGCTCGGCGCGGACGAGCCGCTGGTCGGTGGGGCTGCGGGCGACGACCTGAAGATGGTCTCGACGTTCGTCTCGTGTGGCGCGCGCGCGGCGAACGATGCGGTCGTGCTCGCGCAGATCTTCTCCAAGGCACCGCTCGGCGTCGGCGTCCGGCATGGCCATCGCCCACTCTCCGCGCCGCTCCGCGTGACGAAGGCGCACGGCAACCTCGTCGAGCAGATCGAAGGGCGACCCGCGTGGGACGTGTGGCGAGAGGCGACACGCGACGCCGCGAAGCTGCAGGGCATCGACGTCGACGCGCTCGCCGCCGCGGACGAAACGACGTTCCTCCTCCGCTTCGAGGCCGGCCTGGCCGCGGGGGCCGAGTACAAGATTCGCGCGCCTCTCTCGCGCACGGTCGAGGGCGCAATCAGCTTCGCGTGCGGTGTGCCCGAAGGTGCCGTCATCCGGATCACCGAGAGCACGCCGAAGGATCAGATCGAGAGCGCACGCGAGGCCGCGCGCCGTGCGAACGCGAAGCTCGGCGGGAGGCCAGCCGCGGGAGCGATTGTCTTCGACTGCATCTGCCGCAATCTCATCCTGAAGGCCGAGTTCGGCAGCGCGGTTCGCGCCATGGTCGAGGAGCTCGGGAACGTTCCGCTAGCCGGGTTCGAGACCTACGGCGAGATCGCTCTCGATGCCGGCGACATGAGCGGCTTCCACAACACGACGAGCGTAGTGCTGGCCTTCCCTCGCTGATCCTTGCCGTCGAACGACACCCATGAGCGCACACCGCCCCATCTCGAAAGATGACGTCGCCGTGCTCCTGGCGTCGGCGCTCGGGCAACACAAGAGCGACGAGCTCGTTGCGTCGACCGCGAGCGCTCTCGGGCTGAGGCGTGAGGCCTACAGCGCCGCTGACGTCCGCGGCATCTTCGACAAGCTGGCGAAGACGACCGGTCTCGTCGGCGTGGTCGCGCGCTTCGCGGTGTCGCGTGGTGACGTCGACAAACTGGTCGCGAGGGCCGAGAGGGCGTCGGCGTCCACCGCGCTCGGCTCCGCGGATGCGCACGGCGGCGCGTCGCCCGCGATCGACTCTGGCTTGCCGCCTGCGAGCGCGCGCGGCCCGAGCGAGATCGTGCTTCTGATCTCGCCTGCGCTCGGCCTCGAGAAGGCGCGTGAGGCCATCGGGCAGGCGGCGACGCGGCGGGGCATCGACCCCTCGCTGCCGTTCTCGCATGCCGATGCGCTGGCCGTGCTCGACGAGATGACGAAGGTGGACGGCATCGTCGGCGTGGTCGCGCGCTTTGCCAAGGCGCGATTCCTCCTCGCGCCCCCGACGTGAACGACGAGCGCTACTTGCAGTCGATGCCGCCGCGTCCGCCCGAGATGACGGTGCAGCCCGTGCGGCAGGTGCGGCCCTTCGTGAAGCGACCGCCCTGGCAGATGAGCTCGCTCTGTCCGTCGACCGAGCAGACGACGAAGCCAGGCAGCCCGCACTCGTCCTGATCCATCGAGAGCGTCTCGTCGCACGCGGGGACGTCGTCCTTCGAGTAGCAGCCGGCGAGGCCGCGGCAGTAGCGGTAGTGCGCGAACCTCCCGTCACGACAGACGAGCATCTCCTTCGAATCCACGGCGCAGGCCGATGCGCCCTGCACCTTGCAGGGGTCGCCCTTGGCCGAGACGCTGGTGTCGCACGAGACCTGATGGCCGAGGAGTGAGCAGCCTCCCTTGCCGCGGCACTCGAGGTATCGCTCGAATTTTCCGCCTCTGCAGAGGAGCGCGCGCTTCTTGTCCGCCGAGCAGGCGTACTCCTCGTCGCTCTCGCCCATGCACGCGTCGCCTTCGGTGGCGACCGAGTCGTCGCAGTTGGCGTGGTCCTGGAAGCGCGTGCACCCGAGCGGACCCATGCAACCGACCTCGGCGAGCTTGCCGCTCTGGCAGCTGAGCGCCGTCGACTTGTCCTTGCACAGGGACTCGCCTGGCTTGCACGAGCCACCGACCGAACGACCGCATGCCGGGAGGAGCGCGAGCGAGAGCGCAAAGGCGACAGCGAAGACGAACCCGAGGTTTGCGCTGCGACTCACTTGTTCACGGTCCTCCAGGATCAGGGCAACCGTAGAACGAGGTGAGCACCCGCGTCATCATAGCGGGGTCTTTCGCGCCGCCGAGCTCGCGGATGGAATGCATGCTGAGCATGGGGTTGCCCACGTCGACCGTGCGCACACCGAGGAGCGTCGACGCGATCGGCCCGATCGTCGAGCCGCAGGGGAGGTCGGTGCGGTGGGCGTAGTGCTGGACGGGGACCTCGGCACGCGCGCAGAGGTCACGGAAGAGGGCAGCCGTCGAGCCGGAGGTCGCGTAGCGCTGCTGGCTGTTGATCTTCACGACCGGTCCGCCGTTCAAGACCGGCTTGTGCCTCGATTCGTGGCGAGACTCGTAGTTCGGGTGAACCGCGTGAGCCATGTCGGCAGAGACGCAGAGCGAGCCGGCGAGCGCACGGTGGTAGTCCTCGCGAGAGCCGCCGCGGCCGAGGACGATCCGCTCGAGCGCGCGCGGCAAGAAGCCGGATTGCGCGCCGTAGGCCGTCTCGCTTCCGACCTCCTCGTGGTCGAAGAGTGCGGCGACGGGCACGACATCGCCGGCGCCGGCGGCGGGGGCGGCGTCGATCACGGCGCGAATCGCGGCGTGTGACATCGCCAGGTTATCGAGGCGCGCCGAGAAGATCATCTCGCCGTCTCGACCGCCGAGGGTAGGGGTGACGACGTCGTAGAGCATCAGCTCGCTCCCTACGATCCGCTCGGGGGTGACGCCGAGCTCCTCGGCGAGCATGGTCGCGAGGGTCTTCGCGCCCTCTCTCTCCAGGCCGAAGATGGGGGCGAGGTGCTCCTGCTTGTTCAGGATGACGCCCTTGTCGTTCACGTCGCGATCGAGGTGGATGGCGAGCTGTGCGACGCGGAGCATCGGCCGCGTGAAGCGGACGAGCCTCCCCTCGACGTTCGTTCGCCCGGTCTTCGGCGCGGCACCCTCGGGTGCCACGAAGACGCGACCGGCGAGGGAGAGATCGCGATCGAGCCACGAGTTGAGGAGGGCGCCTCCGTAGACCTCCACGCCGAGCTGCGCGTAGCCCTCTTTCTTGTACTCGGGCGTGGGCTTGAGCCGAAGGTTCGGGCTGTCGGTGTGGGCGCCGACGATCCGGAAGCCGGCGATGCGCTTGCCGTCGGGAATGACGAACGCAAGGAGGCTCGAGCCGCCATGCGGGAACGCGTAGCGACCCGGCGCAAGGCTCGACCAGTCGTCGGTCTCGGCGATGGCACGGAAGCCGGCAGCCTCGAGCCGCGACATGGCGCTCGCGACGGCGTGGAACGGGGTCGGGGAGTCGCCGAGGAAGGCGAGGAGATCGGCGAGCACGGCTTCGGTCACGTCAGGCATCGTAAGTCAGCTGCAATCCAGGGTGGGGTGCTGGTCATGGGCGACCGGAGCTTGCGCGGCGCCCCGGCGAGGACTAGTAACTCATGTATGAGTGACGAAGTTCTCCCTTCGCCTGATTCTACGGCCTCAGAGGTGGACGACGCCGCGCCGACCGAGCGCGCCCCCTCGAGCGGGATCTCGCCTGCGAGCGCGCGGATGCGCGGCATGGCGATGACCCTGCTCTGGTGGCGGGACGACGAGCGCGAAAGCACAGCGGCGCGCGCCGACTGAGTCGCCCGCGCGACGGCTCAGGCTCAGCGCTTCTTCTTGCCCTTGGCGGGCTTGGGCGCGGGCTTCTTGGCGACGGGCTTCTTCGCGGGCGCGGGCTTCTTGGCGATGGGCTTCTTCGCGAGCGCGGGCTTCTTGGCGACGGGCTTCTTGGCGGGCGCGGGCTTCTTGGCGACGGGCTTCGCGGCGGGCGTGGGCTTCTTGGCGGCGGGCTTCGCGGCGGGCGTGGGCTTCTTGGCGAGAGGCTTCGCGGCGGGCGTGGGCTTCTTGGCGACGGGCTTCGCGGCGGGGGCGGGCTTGGCAGCCTTGGCCGGAGCCGCGGGCTTGGCGGACTTGCTCTCGACCTTGCGCAGGCCCGGACCGCTGGGCGCAGCCTTCGGAGCGACAGCGCCCCTCTGGGCCTTTGCGGCGGCGAGCCTGGCGGCGAGCTTGCCCTTCCCCCTCATGGGCACCTCGTCGTCGTCGTCCTCGGGGGGAGGCGGCGGCACGCGACGGACGGGGGGATTGCGCGGATCAGGGAGGAACTTGCTGAAGTAAGCGCGCATCGGCGCGATGTACCGCTCGTTCCAGAGCGCCTTGTACTTCTCGGACTGCCCCTCCGGGATCTCCGTGTGGAGGATCAGGATGCGGGTGCTCATGCCGAACGTCTCGAAGTGTACTTCGACGCGGGAGTCGGCGGCATCCCGTGGGAAATCCGTCGTTCGCCAGCTCTCGACGATGCGCCGACCGAGATCGAGGATCACGAGCTTGCCCGTGACATACCCGTTGCAGCACGAGTATTTCGCGCCGACGACCGGATCGAGCTTCGCTGTCTGGCCCGTCATCGACGAGTGATGCGTGCTGTCGATCCAGGCGAAGTAGAGCGTCGTGGGCGCCACCGGGATTGTCGAAGTGACGCGCAGGGCCTCCTTCTTCATGTCGCAAAGCGTAGCCCGCCCGGCGCCGTCGCACCTAAATTGTGGAGTACACGGAGTGGATCGGGAGGGATTCGAACCCCCTTGTCTGGAAAGAACGTGGGTTACGGCCACGCGCGGTCTGCCCACACCGCATCCGATCCGGGATCCTGCCCTCGGAAAACCTGGCGCCTCGTAGCCGCGGAAATCAGGCGAATCGAACGCCATACCTCGAAGGGGTACGCACCGGTTAGCAGCCGGCCCCGCATCCTCTGCGGTTTGACTTCCAGGGTGTGAAGACAGGGTCCCCGGGCGTTCCCGGGGACCCCTCCTTCAGCTCGAAGGCTTCTCGCGCGTCTCCGCGAAGAAGCCCGAGGGCACGAGCCCGCTCATGGCATTGGCTCCGACCACGAGGCGGACCTCCTGGACCTTCGCCGCCATCTCCTTGAGCGAGTCGAGCTCCTTCAGCCGCAGCAGCAGGGGCTGCTCCGCCATGAGCTTCGCCGTGTTGGCGAGCGACCGGGTCGCGGCCGTCTCCTCCCTGCGGAGGATGACGTTGGCCGCAGCCTCCTTCTCGGCCTCGATGACCTTGTTGAGGAGCGTCTTCATCTCGCCGGGCAGGACCACGTCCTTCACGCCGACACGCTCCACGCGGACTCCGAGGCGACGCGCCTTGCCGGTCGCGTCCTCCTCGAGGAACCGGGTCATCGAGTCACGTCCGGCGAGCAGCTCGTCGAGCGTGACGCCGGCGACGTAGTCACGGCTCGCCAGCTGGACGAGCAGGTAGATCGCGTCCCTGACGTTCGCGACCGTGTGCGTCGCGAGCGCCGGGTCCTCGATCGCGAACTCGACCGTGAGCGAGAGACGGAGCGTGACCTTGTCCTTCGTCATGAGCTCCTGACCCGCGAGGGTCGCCTGGATGACACGCATGTCGATCGACTGCACGTCGACCGGCGACTCACGCGTCGACCAGAACGCGTAGCGACCCGGAGCGAGGACGCGAACGAAGCGTCCCTGCACGTGCAGGAGTCCGCGCTCGTGCTCACGCACGGTCACGTCGGTGTACGCGTCCTTCGGGACGACGGCTGCGAGCTCCTTCGTGAGCTCCGGCATCGGTTCGTGGACCGAGAAGGTCTGGACACGCACGGTGTCGTCGACCTCCCAGTAACGGTGGATACCAGGACCGAGAAAGACCTTCGGACGGCCGTCGTGCGAGAGCACGGCGCGTTCGCCCGGGCCGAGCGTGATCTCCGAGTACCAGTCGGGCGGGAGCATCGCGCGGAGCTCGGGCTCCATCTCGAAGACGAGTGAAGCTCGCGTGGACCAGCGCCGCTCGCCGAGCGAGAGGCCCCAGACGGTGGTGCGGCCAGGTCCGAGCGCGCGGACCGGGAGGCCGCGACGAGTGACGACGACGCGCTCGTCGATGCCGACGACGTACTGCTTCATCATGGGATTCGTGCCTCCTGAGTTGGGTTGGGTGTTGGGTTGTGTTTCGAGGGAAAAATAGGCTCTTCGAAGGAGTCACCCGGAGACGCGCTCGCCTCGAAGCGAGCGTGCCCGAGCAAGCCGATACGGCGCGCAGATCGCGGGGCTCGTGCCGGAGCGTCGTGGCGGTCTTCGAGGACGGCCATGACGTTGCGTGCGGAGCGCTTCGATCGCGGGACGACACCGGCTCCTCTCCTCGCGGAGAGGGGAGTGACTCCTCCGATGAGCTTTGCGTTGGATCAGATTAACAATCTGGTGCTCTACCCACTGAGCTACAGCGGCTTGCTTGTTGGGGACCTCCGGTCCCGCTCATCGCTGCGCGATGAGCCTCCCCCAGGGAGATTCGGCGCTGCGCGCCGACCGGCGCGCGCAACGCACGCCGTTTCCAAT
>JANXVA010000746.1 GCA_025351875.1 Myxococcales bacterium
CCGGCGGGTTCTAGATGCCCACTTCGTTTCTTGCGCACCCAGACCTCTTCGTCCGCCGTCACATCGGTCCGAGCCCCGAAGATCAGGGCAAGATGCTAAAGGCGATGAGCGTCGCTTCGATCGACGCGCTCGTCTCCGAGACCGTGCCCGCCTCGATCCGGATGGCCAAGCCTCTCGCGCTGCCTCCAGGCCGCTCCGAGGCCGCGCTCCTGGAGCGCGCGAGGCAGTTCGGGGAGCAGAACGAGGTCTGGCGCTCGTACCTCGGCATGGGTTACTCGGACTGCATCACCCCGCCGGTCATCCTCCGGAACATCCTCCAGAATCCGGGCTGGTACACGCAATACACGCCCTATCAGGCGGAGATCGCGCAGGGCCGGCTGGAGGCGCTCCTGAACTTCCAGACCATGGTGATCGACCTCACCGGTCTGCCGATCGCGAACGCTTCGCTCCTCGACGAAGCGACCGCCGCCGCCGAGGCCATGCACCTCGCCTACGAGTTCAAGGGCAGCGAGGAGAAGAAGACGTTCTTCGTCTCCGATCGGTGCCACCCGCAGACCATCGACGTCGTGAAGACGCGTGCGGGCGCCGTCGGCATCGTCGTCCACGTTGGGGATCACGAGAAGGTGGACGTAGCGAAGATCCGCGCGTTCGGCGCGCTCGTGCAGTACCCCGCGACGGACGGCGAGGTCATCGACTACACGTCGTTCGGCGAGGCCGCTCACAAGGCCGATGCCCTGTTCATCGTCGCCGCCGACATTCTCGGCCTCGCGCTGCTCGTTCCCCCGGGCGAATTCGGCGCGGACGTCGCGGTCGGCAGCACGCAGCGCTTCGGCGTTCCTCTCGGCTACGGTGGCCCTCACGCCGCGTACATGGCGCTCAAGGCGGACTTCGTCCGCAAGATGCCCGGCCGCATCATCGGCGTCAGCGAGGACGCCCACAAGAAGCCCGCGCTGCGCATGGCCCTCCAGACGCGCGAACAGCACATTCGCCGCGAGCGCGCGACGAGCAACATCTGCACCGCGCAGGCCCTGCTCGCGGTGGTCGCGAGCATGTACGCCGTCTACCACGGCCCCAAGGGCATCCACGCAATTGCAGAGAAAGTGCATGCATCGGCGTGCGCTGTCCGCGACGGCGTCACTCGTCTCAACGTGCGGGTCGTCCACGAGGCGTTCTTCGACACGATCCGCGTCGAGGGCACAGTGAGCGAAGTGCAGCGCTGGTTCGCGAGCGCCGAGAAGCGTCGCATCAACCTGCGTCGACTCGGCCCGACGAGCCTCTCCATCGCGATCGACGAGACCACGACGCTCCACGATCTCGGCGACATCGTCGACGTCTTCGCCGACGGCAAGAAGATCGAGGACCTCGAGACGGTCGCGGAGATCCCGCGTCGCGCCATCCCTGCCGCGCTCGTCCGCAAGAGCGAGTACCTCACGCACGAGGTCTTCAGCATCCACCACTCCGAGACGTCGATGCTTCGCTACATGCGCAAGCTCGAGAGCCGCGACCTGTCGCTCGCCCACTCGATGATCCCGCTCGGCTCCTGCACGATGAAGCTCAACGCGACCGCGGAGATGATGCCCATCACCGATCCGTCGTGGAACGCCATCCACCCGTTCGTGCCGCTCTCGCAGACCAAGGGCTACGCGCAGCTCTTCAGCGAGCTCGAGAACGAGCTGTCGGAGTGCACCGGCTTTCCGGCCATCTCGCTCCAGCCGAACGCCGGCGCGCAGGGCGAGTACGCGGGACTGCTCGTCATCAAGAAGCACCACGAGACGCGCGGGGAAGGCCACCGCAACGTCGTCCTCATCCCCGCGTCGGCACACGGCACGAACCCCGCGACCGCCGTGATGTGCGGGATGAACGTCATCGTCGTCCGCACGGACGAGAGCGGGAACATCGACGTCGGTGATCTCGAGGAGAAGGCCAAGGCGAACGCGGACAAGCTCGCGGCGCTCATGGTCACGTACCCGTCGACGCACGGCGTCTTCGAGGAGGAGATCAAGAAGATCTGCCAGATCATCCACGAGCACGGCGGCCAGGTCTACATGGATGGTGCCAACATGAACGCCCAGGTCGGCCTCTGCCGCCCCGGCGACATCGGAGCCGACGTCTGTCACCTGAACCTCCACAAGACGTTCTGCATCCCGCACGGCGGCGGCGGTCCCGGCATGGGCCCTATCGGCGTCGCCGCTCACCTCGCGAAGTTCCTCCCCGCGAAGCCCGTCGTCGAGGCACGCGGCAAGGACGCCGTCGGTGCCGTGTCGGCCGCGCCGTGGGGCTCGGCCAGCATCCTCCTCATCTCCTGGGCGTACATCCAGATGATGGGCGGCGAGGGCCTCACCGAGGCCACGAAGGTAGCCATCCTCAACGCGAACTACGTCGCGCATCGGCTGGGCAAGCACTTCCCGGTCGTCTACCAGGGCAAGAAGGGGCACGTCGCGCACGAGTGCATCCTCGATGTCCGCCCATTCAAGAAGAGCGCGGGCATCGAGGTCGACGACGTTGCGAAGCGCCTCATGGACTACGGCTTCCACGCGCCGACGATGTCCTTCCCGATCGCCGGCACGCTCATGGTGGAGCCGACGGAGAGCGAGTCTCTCGGCGAGCTCGATCGTTTTTGCGAGGCGATGATCGCGATCCGCGAGGAGATCCGCCACATCGAGGAGGGCGCGTCGTCCCGCGAGGACAACCCGCTCAAGAACGCGCCTCACACGATCGAGGCGTGCACCGCGACCGAGTGGAAGCACTCGTACTCGCGCGAGGTGGCGGCCTTCCCGGCGCCGTGGACGCGCGACCGCAAGTTCTGGCCGGCCGTCGGCCGCCTCAACAACGCGCTCGGCGACCGCAAGCTGATCTGCGCGTGCCCGCCAACCGAGGCGTACGCCGAAGCCGAGTGAAGGCGCGCTAGAGAGTCAGAGGCACTCGCTGGGGCCGGAGAGCTTACAGCCCGACGTACCCGGGTTGAGGATGCACTTCTTCATGGCGGCCTCGTCCGGGCAGACCCAGCACTGGTTGTTCATCTTGCAGATCTGCTTCACGACCTTGCCGCCGTCGGCGTCCGTGGCAGCGCCGCCCGAGCCCTTGCACGCGAGAGCGAGGATCGACGTGAGCGCGAGCACGGAGGCGAGCGTGATGGCCTTTCGAATCATGCGCGGAGTGTAGTCGCGCATTCCTGCGCCGTCACTTGCAGTGACTGGGCTCGGCGTACTTGCAGCGAGCGATCGACGGGTCGCGGATGCACTTCGCCTGCGCCTCCTCGTTCGGACACACGAAGCACACGCCGTTGACCTTGCACGTCAGCTCCGGCCCCTTCTTGCATGCGATGGCCAGGAGAGACACGGCGGAGAGCGCCAGGCTCAGGAGGATCCGCTTCGAGATCATGCCGGGTCGATGTCGATGTCGCAATTGAGGGTGTCGCCGAGCTCCTCGAGCGCATGGCGCAACGCCTTCACGTTGGCGCCCGCCGGTACGAGCATCACGAGCTCCATCGTGAACACCGGGGTCCCCATGAACGGAGCAGACTCGAGACGGCTCTCGAGCTCCTCGACGTTGATCTGCTGCTCGCGGAGGAAGGTCGTGATCTTGTGCACGATGCCCGGCTGGTCCATCGAGTAGGTCTTCAAGCGGAACGGAACGCCCTTGCGCGCATCCGCACGAGGCGCCGCGCCGAACTCGAAGGTGAGGCCGAGGGAGGAAGCGGCGGCTCGAAGGCGACCCTTCACGGCCTCGAGCGCGCCCAGGTTGCCCTCGACGAGCGCGAGGAGCGCGAACTGCCCACGAAGGTTCACCATTCGCGAATCGGCCAGATTCGCGCCCGCGGCATGGACATGCCCGGTGAAGTCCGATGCGATTCCTGGACGATCGGGGCCGACCGCCGTGACGACGAGCTCGTGTGACATGGCACCTCCTGAAGGAGCACCATGGTACACTCGCTGGCGAGAGGGGGGAGCCGTGGCGCGAATCCGGATGGAGCCTCGTGAGCCTGGAGTCGAGCGCGCAGCGAGGCGCGTTGCCGTCGTGCTCGCCATCGTCGTCACGCCGACCGCCGCGGTCGCGTGGGCGGGGTGCTCGTCGAGCTCGTCGAACGGCGGTGGGAGTCGCACGTCCGCCGACCCGGGGGGCACTTACGGTGCCGAAGTCGCGGTCTCGGTGGTCGGT
>JANXVA010000255.1 GCA_025351875.1 Myxococcales bacterium
CGGAGCTCTCTCCGTCGGGGTTCTCACGGAAGGGCGTGGCGGTTTGAAATTCACTCCATCGAAAGGCCGGATGAAGGATCGAAGAGAGTGTCAGTGATGTCCTCGGATTGAAGTGTCTGGGATGTCCCCGGTTGCACACACGTCTACTCTTGCTCATCTCGAGCGCCGAGCGATTCACTGTCTCCGCCTCCGCATCCGTCAGGCTGCGCGGGCCGAGGCGCGGCCTCTCGAGGCGACAACCCCCGCGCGAAGGGCGACCTGCAAGGCTCACGCCGCCGCCTGCGCCTGCCGCGCCGCTTCCCCTGTCGGCCTCTGTGCCGCTCGCAGGTCGAGACCGGTTCACTACGGACGCTCTGCTCGGCCGCACTGCCCGGTAGAGATGTTCGCCCCTCGCTTCGTGAGCCTCCCCATTTCGCGACCTGGCCGGCTGTGATTCGCCTGTGGCGAACGGCGCCGCGGCGCGCCGAGTTTCACGCCTTGGTTGGGCGAGAGTGCGGGCCTGGCAGGTAGGACGGGATCATCGCGTGAGCGGGGGTTGCCCGTTCTCGACCTGCGGCTGCTTGCGAACCTCCACCTCGTCACGTGGCCGCGTGTGATAATCGGCGGATCATGGACCTCGCCGAGCTCCTCCACCGTGCACGCGCCTGGGCTGACAACGATCCCGATCCGGACGCGCGCGCCGAGATCGACGCGCTCGTCTCTGCGGTCGACCCGACGAAGACGGACCTCGCCGACCGCTTCGCCGGAACGCTCGAGTTCGGAACGGCCGGGCTGCGCGGCGTCATCGGTGCCGGCCCGAACCGGATGAACCGCGCGGTCGTCCTTCGTACGACGCACGGCCTCGCCCACTACCTCCTCGAGACCACGCCGGGAGGCGCCGAGAAGGGTGTCGTCATCGGGTACGACGGCCGTCGGATGAGCCGCGAGCTCGCGGAGGACACCGCGTGCACGCTCGCCGGCGCGGGCGTCAAGGCTCTGCTGTTCCCGGGCGTCGTGCCGACCCCGCTCCTCGCGTTCGCCGTCCCCCACTTCGGGTGTGCCGCGGGCGTGATGATCACGGCGAGCCACAATCCCCCGGAGTACAACGGCTACAAGGCCTACTGGGGCAACGGCGCGCAGATCATTCCTCCCACCGACGTGGGGATCGCGAAGGCGATCGAGAAGGCGCCTGCCGCCAAGGCCGTTGCCCGCCCCTCGCTCGAGGAGGCCATGGCCAAGGGCATGGTGCGCATGCTCGACGACGAGTGCGCGACCACGTACCTCGCAGAGGTGAAGAGGCTTGGCGTGCGCTCGGACGGCGACCGCAGCCTGTCGATCGTCTACACGCCGATGCACGGCGTGGGCGACGAGCTCGCGCGTCGCGCGTTTGCGGACGCGGGGTTCCCGAACGTCACGTCGGTGCCGGAGCAGCAGAAGCCCGACGGCGCATTCCCCACGGTCGAGTTTCCGAATCCGGAGGAGAAGGGCGCGATGGATCTCGCCTTCGCGCTCGCTCGCGCGAAGAAGGCCGATCTGGTCGTCGCGAACGATCCCGACGCGGATCGCCTCGCGATCGCGCTCCCCAGCGCCGTCTCCCCGACCGGATACGTGCAGCTTACAGGTAATCAGGTCGGAGCCCTGCTCGGGCACTACCTGCTCACCGGCGGCCTCGCGCATGTGGACCGCGCGGTCTCCGCGGAGGGCGGCGAGCCGCTCGTCATCGCCTCGATCGTCTCCTCACCGATGCTAGGCGTCATGGCCGCCGAGCTCGGGGCCCACTACGAGGAGGTCCTCACCGGCTTCAAGTGGATCGCAAATCGCGCGATGGATCTGAAGAAGGAGAAGGGCTGGCGCTTCGTCTTCGGCTTCGAGGAGGCGCTCGGTTACACGGTCGGCGAGCTCGTTCGCGACAAGGACGGCATCAGCGCGGCGGTGCTCTTCGCCGAGCTCACCTCGGTGCTCCGCGAGCAGGGCACCACGGTGCTCGCCCATCTCGAGGGGCTCTATCGTCGCTACGGGCTCTTCCTCAGCTCACAGGTGAACCTCACGCGCAAGGGCGCGGACGGGATCGCGGAGCTCGGCGCGATCATGACGAAGCTCCGCAAGAGCCCGCCGTGGACCGTGGCCGGCCACGAGATCGTCAGCGTGCGCGACTATCTCGGGCAGGTCGTCACATCGAAGGACGGGAAGACCAGAACGCTGTCTCTACCGAAGAGCAACGTGCTCGCGTTCGAGCTCGCCTCGGGGAGTCGGATCATCGCGCGCCCCAGCGGCACCGAGCCCAAGGCGAAGTTCTACTTCGACGTGCGCGAGCCGATGGCGGAAGGCGAGGCGCTCGCGACGGTCAGCGCGCGTGCCGAGGCGACGATGAAATCGCTTGCCGACGCGTTCGTTGCTCTCGCGACGAAGTGACCCTGGTCCCGCGATGGCCAAAAAATCTCGAGTGAAACGGGCCGCCGGCGCGCTGGCGATCCTCGCCCTCGGCTTCGCCGGCATCCTGGTGGTCGGGGCGGCGACGATGCGGTCTCGGCAGCCCATCGTCTCTCCGCTGCCGGCCGCCGAGCTCACGCTCGACGGGGAGGGGCTCGCCGCGAGGCTCTCGTCCGTCGTGAGGCAGAGGACGATCTCGACGTCGCTCGACTCTCCCGCGCCCGCCGCCGAGCTCGAGGCGCTGCGCGCCGATCTCGCGGCGGCGTTCCCCAACGCCCACAGAAAGCTCGACCTCGAGGTGATCGGCGAGCACTCACTGCTCTACACGTGGAAGGGCTCCGATGCGTCGAAGAGACCGATCATCCTCTGCGCACACATGGATGTCGTTCCCGTCGAGCCCGGCACCGAGGCGGCGTGGACGCACCCGCCGTTCGACGGCGTCGTCGAGGGTGGCTTCGTCTGGGGACGAGGGACGCTCGACGACAAGGCCTCGCTCGTCGCCATTCTCGCGGCCGTCGACGTGATGGTGGTCGACGGCGTCACGCCAGCGCGCACCGTGCTGCTCGCCTTCGGACACGACGAGGAGATCTCCGGACGGAGCGGCGCTGCTCGCATCGCGGAGACGCTCGCCGCGCGCGGAGTGCATGCGGAGCTCGCGCTCGACGAGGGGAGCGCGATCGTCGAGGGCGTCGTCACCGACGTCCCCGCGCCCGTCGCGGCCATCGGCATCGCAGAGAAGGGATACGTCTCCGTCGACCTCAAGGCCGAGGTCCCGGGGGGGCACTCGTCGACGCCCGCGCGCGACAACGCGCTCACCGTCCTCGCGCGCGCCGTCGAGCGACTGCAGGCCGAGCCGATGCCGGCACGCATCGACGGGGCGACGGAGCAGTTCCTCGCGTGGGTGGCCCCGGAGATGCGCTTCGGCCCGCGTGTCGCGCTCGCGAACATGTGGGTCACCGCTCCGCTCGTCCGGACGATGCTCGCGATCTCACCGACGCTCGGTGCCGCGATCCGGACGACGACCGCGGTGACGTTGTTCCACGCCGGCGTGAAGGACAACGTCGTGCCCGCCGTCGCGACCGCCACCGTGAACTTCCGCGTCCTCCCAGGCGACACGACCGACGACGTCCTCGCGCACGTGAAGCGGGTCACGAACGACGACCGCATCACCTTCGCTCCCCAGGCGGGCTCGAGGACCGAGCCGTCCCGCGTCTCGAGGGTGGACGTCCGCGGCTTCGAGCTGCTCGCCGAGACCGTCCGGCAGGTGTTCCCCGGGACCGTGGTGGCGCCCTCCCTGGTGCTGGGGGCGACCGACGGCCGGTACTACGCCAGCGTCGCCGACGACGTTTATCGGTTCCTTCCGGTCCGGCTGCGGCCGGAGGACATCACGCGGATCCACGGCAAAGACGAGCGGATCGCGATCGAGAATCTGGTGCAGGGAGTGAGGTTTTATCGGCGTTTCTTGGCCCAGGCAGCCGGGAGCGACTGAGATCGGGCACGGGCACGGGCACCGGCACGGGCACGGGGAAGCAGGCCCCGATTGACAATTTCGGTCAGGGACGGCATAAACCGCGCCCCCGCATCGTGCAGGCGCTGCAAACGGCTGGGCGTTTCCCCCAGCGGCCCTGTAGGAGCGGATTAGGAAGGCACCTCATGCCCAAGATGAAAACGAACAAGACCGCGGCGAAGCGGTTCAAGATCACCGGCAAGGGTCGCGTCCGTCGCGGCAAAGCTGGTGGTAACCACGGACTCATCAACAAGTCCCGCAAGCGCCTCCGTCGCCTGCGCAACAACGACATGATCTCCAAGACGCACGAGCGCAAGATCCGTCGTCTCCTTCCTTACGGCTGAAAGACGAAGAGCCATGCCCCGCGCAAAAAGAGGATTCAAGGCCCGTCGCCGTCGTAACCGCATCCTGAAGCACGCTTCGGGTTTCCACAGCGCGCGCTCGCGCCTGTACGCATACGCCAAGGAAGTCGTGATGAAGGCGTGGGTCTATGCCTACGCTCACCGTCGCCGTCGCAAGCGCGACTTCCGCCGTCTCTGGATCACGCGCATCAACGCCGCGGCCCGTACCAACGGCACGTCGTACTCGCGCCTGATGCACGGCCTCAAGAACGCCGGCGTGGCGCTCGACCGCAAGGTCCTCTCGGATCTCGCGATCGTCGACCCCGCTGCGTTCACCAAGGTCGTCCAGACGTCGAACGCGAAATAGCTCGCTTTCGAGCTTCCCCGAAGGGCGTCACCGCGAGAGCGGCGGCGCCTTTCGTCGTTTGTGCCGCCCGGCCTTCAGGGCGTCGGCACGGGCGCGGGCGCGCACGGATCGACCGGAGCCCCTCTCATGTCGGGAGGCGGCCCGCTCGGAATGCCCGCCTCATCGCCGCTGGAGGGCGGAGGGCTCGCCCCATCCGCGGCGCCTTCGCTCGCACCGTCCGTCGCGGAATCGGTCGCCCCGGTGTCCGCGGCGGCGTCGGGCCCAGCGTCGGGGATCGGCGGCAGCACCGCGGCGATCGCCGGCACCTCGTCGAGGCGTACGAACTTGTATCCCTGCGCGATGAGCCCCGTGACCCCGAGGCCCGCATCGCCGTCGATGAGCAGCTTCAGCATGTCGAGACTGTTGCCCTTGCCGCTCGTCAGGTTGTGGTTCGCAACGCTGCCGTAGTCCGCGTCGTGCATGAGCACGATGCCTCGACCAACCGCGGCGATCTCCTGCATGTACCGCGTCGCGCAGCCGAGCGACGTCTTCACGCCAAACCCGTCGAGGTTCTGCCAGCAGTCCCAGTCGGCCGCGTAGTGGAGCGCCGCGTTGTCGGAGCCCGCCTTCGGTCCGGTCATCGCGCCGCCGACGTCCCACTTCACGGGCCCAACGTACTTCGACATCGCCGAAGCCTGGAGCACGTCGTAGTCGTGCTTGTTGTAGGCGCCGAACGGCGGGCGGAAAAGGAACCGGCCATACGCGACGTACGGGCTCACCACGACGTCGGTATCGGACAGCTCCTTCACGATCGCCGCGTTACCGGCCGCGTTGAGCGGGAACAGCCCCGTGCTCGTGAGGTCGTCGTGCGTCTGCGTGTGGTTCTGGACGAGGTGTCCGTCCGCGAGGATCTGCGGGAAGAAATCCGCGGGCACCGCCGCAGCGCTCTGCTGGCACTGCGGGTAGCTTCCGACGCCGGCGCCGAAGCAGTGACCATTGACGAAGAAGACGGCGCGGATCCCCTTGCTCTTGAGGTACGCAGAGACGGCGAGCGTCTGGCTGCCGGGTCCGTCGTCGAAGGTGAGCGTGAGCGTCTTCGCGGCGAGCGTCGTCCCGTCGAACCCCTGGTAGTCGCCGAAGTAAGAGAGCGCGGAGGCGCCGGAGCACGCCTTCTCCTGGCTGCTCGAGCCCGGGCAAGCCGCAACGGCCATCGCCGCGGTCGGGACGGCCGCGACCACCGCCGCGAGACGGACCGCGCGCCCAGAAAAGCCCATCGTTCCCTAATCGTTTCCGACGACGACTCCCATGTCAATGGCGGGCCCGCGCGTCGTCGCCGCGTGAGGGCAAGTGTCAGGAAAGAACGCCGGACGCATCCTCAGCGGATGTGGATGTCGGAGATCTGCCAGCTCGCGAGGCCGCAGTCCGCGGCGACCACGAGGCCGGCGGGTCTCTCCTGCGAGAAGCGGCGGAGGACGACGCGTGCGTTCTTCGCCTCGCCCCTGTAGGGAGTTCCCCAGAAGTTGTCGGCGTCCTCGCTGCAGCGTCCAGCCGCCGCCGAAGCTCTCCATGTCACACTCGGCCTTCAGCGTGCCGCCATCCGCGAGCGCGAGCTCGTACGGGCCGCTTCCGGCCGTCGCGAGCTTCGCGTGAAGCGCTCGACAGGAGGCGGCGAGCGGCGCGCTCCGCCCGTCCTCGGCCGCCGCGCCGTCGGACGCGGCGTCGGACGAGGCGTCCGCCGGAGCCTCGACGCCCCCCGTGAGCCCGCTCGTGCCCACGATGATCGAGCAGGCAGACACCGTCGCGACGCCGACCGTGAGCGCGACGATTGCGAGCGCGCGACGCGTGCGTCTCCTCTCAAGCCCCGTGCTTCTTCAGGAGCCGATAGAGGTACGTGCGCTCGAGGCCGGCCTCGCGCGAGGCTGCGCCGCTCGAACGATTCGTACGCTTCATGAGCCGGCGCAGATACTCGCGCTCACCGAGCTCGATCCACCGCTCGCGGAACTCCTTGAAGCCCGTCTCGAACCACGGCTCGAGCCCCGCCGGGAGGTGCGGCGCGTCGGCGGATGTTCCGGCGAGCGCGGCGGCCTGATCCGTCTCGAGCACCGGTGCTTCGACCGTCGAGCCGAGGTCGAGGTCCGTCTCGAAGGTAGGAATGACGTCGTCGAACGGCTCGGGCGGCTCGGGAAAATCGCGGGACTCGCCTCCACTCGTGCGGACGCGCTCGGCGTAGAGCTTCAGCTCGCGGACGTTGCCCGTCCACGGGGCGCGCGCCAGATCGCTCACCAACGCGGCCGTCGCGAGCGCCGCACGGTCACCGAGGAAGTGCTCGAGCAGCACCGGCAGATCGGCGATGCGTTCGCGCAGCGGCGGGACGTTCACGGTCGCTCCAGCGGCGAGGCGGAAATACAGGCCTTCGCGGAAGGCGTTCTGGTTCACGAGCACGCGGAGATCGCGCGTCGTCGTCGCCATGATCCGGAACGCCTTCGCATCGAGCGGTGGGATGAGCTCGCGCTGGATCGAGATCGGGAGCTCGGCCGGCTCGTCGATGAGCAGCGTTCCACCCTCGGCGTTGCGCAGCGCCTCCTCGATGATCTCCGCGGCCTCTACCGGACCCGGCAGCGCCGCGCACTCGAGCAGGACGAGCGGAGCGCCGGCGCGCGGAGACGCGTCATGCATGGCGCGCGCGAGCGCATGCTTGCCCGTTCCGGTCTCGCCGACGAACAGGATGGCGCCTTCTCCGGCGGCGAGCGCAGCGACCTGCGTGAAGACCTCGCGGATGGAGGTCGTCGTGCCCACGAGTCCACGAAAGTTCGGCTGCTCCCAGAGCGCCTCGAGAGGCGCAGGGGGATCGTAGTTGACGGTGACCTCCGTGGTGCCGAAGCGCATCGACGCGCCAGCCGGGACGCGCGCGTCGACGACCTTCACGCCCGCCACGAACGTGCCGTTGCGACTGCCGAGGTCCTTGACCCACAGGCCGTCGTCACGCGGCGCGACCTCGGCGTGGAGGCGCGAGACCGCGCGGTCCATCAGGACCAACTCGCACCACGGGGCGGAACCCACGGTGCGGACGTCACGCAGCTCGAGCGAGTGCGAGCCGGCAGCGTCGGTCCATGTCAGACGCGGACGACTTCGCAGAGCTGCCGGCTCGTGTGGACCCACGCCGGCCATGGTAGCGCTGGCCGACCGTGCCGGGCTGACGAAGTCGCCCTCGTACCCGCTCTAAGCACGCGGAACCATAAACGTTGGATCGGGTAGGTGACGAACTTACTTGACCCCACAAAACGGTGTGTCACGAAGCGCCTACGGATCGGACGCCCGCCTGCGTTCGCCTCTTCTTTCGGAGCCCCCGATGTTCGTCAAATCCGCCTTCTCCTTCCTCTCGCTCTGCGCGCTCGCCTCGTTCGGGATCGTCGCCTGCTCCGCCAGCACGGACGACGCGTCCGCGGAGCCCGCCAGCGAGGTCCAGGATGCGGAGCTCCGCAAGAGCATCACGTCATGCTCGGTGGACGCGGACTGCGTCGCCGTCCCACGCGGTGGTTGCTGCAACAACGGCTACAACGAGGCCGTCAACAAGCACCACACGAAGGCCTACGCGAACGCGTCGAAGTGCACGGCGAACCCGCGCCCGATGTGTCCGATGTTCATGGTCCTCGATACGCGCGTCGCCGAGTGCAACACCGGTACGAAGCAGTGCCAGATGATCGCGATCAACGACATCGCGTGCGGCGGGTTCATCATGAACGCCCACCAGTGCCCGACCGGCTACTCCTGCAGCCACATCGGCGTGAACCCCGACGTCGGAGGCAAGTGCGTGAACGACGCGGCGGCGATCCTCGGCAACTGGGGAGCGACCGGCGCGATCATGACCGTCAGCGACGGCCACGCGGACATCGAGTTCGGATGCGGTACCGCATCGATCGACGCGTTCACGTTCTCCAACCCGACGACGTTCACGGCCACCGGAACGCACCTCTCCGGCAGCGGCGTGCAGCCGCCGCCCGGCCACGAGCCGCAGCCCCAGCCCGCGACGTTCTCGGGTCACGTCACCGGCAACAAGCTCACGCTCGTGATGACGGTCGCTGGCAGCACGTCGACGCTGACGTTCACGAAGGACCGTCAGATCAATCTGTTCCGCTGTCTCTGAGCGACCTTCGGGAGCTCGTGCCGTGTGAGCCACACGGCCTGAGCGAGTCACGCTGCCTGAGCTGAGCTGGAGCTCAGCTCGGGCTCACTTGACGCTCGCGTCCTTCGGCGGGACGAGGAAGAGGACGCTGCGCTTGTCGAGCTGCAGGTTGCCCTGCACCGCGACGACGTCGATGAACGCGTTGAAGAACTGGGGGTCGATGTCCGGCTCGACGAAGTTGTTCTTCGCCGGGATGACCTCGAAGCAGACCGGCGTGCCGGCCTTCACCGCGATGAACGTGTCCTTGACGCCGTCGCCGTTCGTGTCCGACGCGGGGGCGGCGGGGCAGCCGTTGGCCGCGTTGCCCTCGTCCATCGCGCGGAGCGCCTTGATGAACTTCGTGGCGTCGACGCCCTTCGGGTTCTTCGGGTCGTTCGAGGGCTTCGCGGTCACGTCGAACGTGCTGCCCACGGCGATCGCCTCGATCGCCTTCACGATGCCGGCGCTGACGCCGCTGCCGCCCGAGGAGAGGAAGTTCAGGCGACAGCGCCCGCCGGGGGCCGTCGCCGCGCGGCCCGCGCCGCTGTTTCCGGTGCAGCACTGACCTGCGCTGCAACCGGAGACCGTGCCGAACGCGCTCGCGGGGACGTTGCTGCCCGTCGCGTCGGAGAGGGTGTTCGCCTGCGCCTCGGGGCCGGAGCCGAACGAGAAGCCGCTCTCCGCGATGTTCACGAACTTCGCCTTCGTCGAGGTGAACGCCGCCTGGAGCGAAGCCATCGTCGCGCCGCCGGACGGGTCGTGCCAGTCGGCGTCGGTGATGTTCACGATGACGGGGACCGAGCCGGAGCGGAAGTCGACGCCGCCGAACGTGCCGGCGGGGGCCGTGTGCGCAGCGACAGACGGGCTACCCGACATCGCCAGACCGAGCAGCGAGTACTGCATCGCAGCGGTCGCGGCTTCGGGGGTGTCGCCGCCGCCCGAAGCGCTCATCCCGCCGACCGCGGACTTTGCGAGCGCGAGGTTCGTCGTGACGGCCTGACGTACGTTGACCGCCCACGGGTCGCCGGAGCCGAAGTCCTTGAAGTCGACGACGGCGAGGCCGACGTTCGGGATGGCGGCCTGGAGCTGCGCCATGAGGGTGCCCTGGAGCGCGTTCTTCAGGTTGTCGATCGCGCTGCTCATCGAGCCGGTCGTATCCATGACGAACGCGACGTCAGCCTGCTTGATGTTCGTGCTGAACTTGAGCACGTCGCTCTTCGGGCTCGGATCCTCACCGAACGGAACGACGAAGAAAAAATCGCGGCTGTCGCCGGTCTTGCGGAGCTGGACGACGGTGAGCGTGCCGACCGCTTCACCTTGCGGCGTCGAGACCTGGATGGTCGTGCTCTTGCCGAGCGTGCCCGCGGGCAGCGACGCGACGGACGTGAAGTTGGCGCCGTTGAAGGTGCCGAGCGTTCCGTCCTTCAGCTTGAACGTCGCGCCGGCCGTGAGGTCGGTGCCGCTCTTGCTCACCTTGAACGCGGCGGTGCCGGGCGTGGCCGGGTTCGTCGCCGAGTCGATGATGACCGTCGTGTTCTTTGGATCGAGCGTGAGCAGCTGCGTGGCGTCGCCACCGAAGCCGCCGGCCGGGCCGCCGCTCGTCGGGTTGCCATTCGGATCGGTCGCGTTGCTCTGCTGTTCGGCTTCGAAGCCGGAGCGTCCACCTCCGCCACTGCAGCCAGCGGCGAGGCAGAGCGTGAGAGCGAGACCAGAGCCAACCAGTGCTGAGTGGGTGCGGCGCATCGTGGGCGGAAGAATGCGACTCCATCGGAATGGAGTCGCATTTCAATTGCATTTCAGGACCATTGCAGTCGGTGGAAGCGCCACATGTGGGCGGGTCACGAATGGGCCCGAGCCCGTGGTAAAGACGAAGTCCCATGGGCGCCGAAACCGATCCCACCGCGACCATCGACAACGAGCTCTCGGCGCTGCGGGAGGCCTTTTTGCCGAGGTTTCGTGCGGCGACCACGGAACAGACGCTCCGTGACGAGAACGCGAAGATCCTCGGCAAGAAGGGCGAGCTGACCCGCATCCTCGCGATGCTCGGCAAAGCTCCGCCCGAGGGCCGGAAGGCGATCGGCGCGAAGGTCAACGCGCTCAAACAAGAGGTCGAGGCCGGCTTCGAGACGTGTCTGAGAGATCTGCGGAAGGCCGGACGCGAGGCGGATCTCTCCGCGCCCCCGTTCGATCTCACGCTGCCGGGTCGCGTTCCCGTGGCTCTCGGCCACAAGCATCCGATCTCGATTGTGCGCGAAGAGGTCGTCGCCGTGTTCCGCCAGCTCGGCTTCGCCGTGCACGACGGGCCGGACGTCGAGCACGAGGCGAACAACTTCACGAAGCTAGGCTTCCCGCCCGATCACCCGGCGACGGACATGCAGGACAGCTTCTGGACGAAGTCGAATCACCTGCTCCGCACACACACGTCGAACATCCAGATCCGCGCGATGACGACCCTGAAGCCGCCGATGGCCTTCATCGCGCCGGGCACGGTGTACCGCCGCGACGACGATGCGACGCACTCGCCGATGTTCCATCAGATCGAGGCGTTCCTCATCGATCGCAAGGTGACGCTGGCGCACCTGAAGGGCGTGCTCGCCGAGTTCGCCGAGCGCCTCTTCGGCCCGAACACGCCGGTGCGCCTTCGGCCGAGCTACTTCCCGTTCGTCGAGCCAGGCGCCGAGGTCGACATCGGGTGTGTATTCTGCAAGCAATCCGACGGCACACGCGCCGGCTGCAGCCTCTGCAAGCACACTGGCTACATCGAGGTGCTCGGCTGCGGGATGATCCATCCCGTCGTCCTCGAGAACTGCAACATCGACCCGGACGAATGGTCGGGCTTCGCGCTCGGCATGGGGCTCGAGCGCATCGCGATGCTCCGGTACGGCATCCCCAACATCAAGCTCATGTTCGACAACGACCCGCGCTTCCTGGCGCAGTTCTGATGGTGATCCGATGAAGGCCTCTTGCAACTGGCTTCGCGAGCTCGTTCCCCAGCTCGATGCATCGCCGAAGGACATCGCCGCGCGCTTCACCGCGGCCGGCCTCGAGGTCGAGGGCATCGTCGAGTTCGGCGCTGCGACCGACTCGTGCGTCGTCGCGAGCGTCGTCTCGATGCGTCCGCATCCGACGAAGAGCGGGCTGCGGCTCGTCACTGTCGATCGCGGCGGCCCGCAGCAGGAGCTGGTGTGCGGCGCGCCCAACGTGCCAGACCCGGGCGGGCTCGTCGTGCTCGCGCCGCTCGGTACGCACCTCCCCGCGAAGAACATGACCATCGGCAAGCGCGCCATCGCCGGCGTCGAGAGCGAGGGGATGCTCTGCAGCGAGGACGAGCTCGGCCTCGGCGACGACCACGACGGGATCCTCGTCCTGCCCGCGGGTAGCGCGAAGCCCGGCGACAGGCTCTCGAAGGCGTTCCCATGGATGCGCGACACGATCCTCGAGATCAATCTCACGCCGAACCGCCCCGACGGCCTCGGCCATATCGGCCTCGGGCGGGAGATCGCGGCGCTCTACGGCTTCTCGTTCGCCGTGCCCGACGTCGTCGGCACGGGCACGGGCACGGGCACGGGCGAGATCGGGCAGCTCGTGACGATCGAGGTGCGCGATCCCGAGCGATGTCCGCATTATGGAGCTGCGGCGGTGGTCGACATCACGATCGCGCCTTCGCCCACCACGCGCTACCGGCTGCAGTCGCTCGGGGTGCGCTCGATCTCGAACGTCGTCGACGTGACGAATCTCGTGATGCTCGCGTGGGGCCACCCGATGCACGCGTTCGACCTCGACCGCGTTCGCGGCAACCGCATCATCGTCCGACGCGCCAACGAGGGCGAGAAGCTCACGACGCTCGACGGGATCGAGCGCACGCTCGTGTCGGACGATCTCCTCATTTGCGACGGCGAAGGCCCCGTCGCGCTGGCCGGGATCATGGGCGGTGCTTCCAGCGAGATCCAGCCCGACACGAAGCGCGTCCTCTTCGAGGTCGCGTGGTTCGACCCGCGTAGCGTCCGCCGTACCGGGCGCCGCCACGGCATGCACACCGAGTCGAGCCATCGCTTCGAACGCGGCGTCGACCCGGGCGACGTCGCGCAGGTCCTCGAGCACGCCGTCGCCATGACGCGCTCGCTCGCGGGCGGCAACGCAGCCAAGCATCGCATGCACGTGCAGGATACACGCATCGCGGGCGAGCCCACTCCACCCGCGCGTCGGGCGATCACGCTGCGCGCGCACCGCCTTGCCGATCTCCTCGGCATCGACGTGCCCTTCACCGAGGCCGTCGCGATCCTCGAGCGCCTCGGCTGCGCGGTCGTCTCCAAGAACGACAAGTCCTGCGACGTCCTCGTGCCCACCCATCGTCCCGACCTCGGCCGCGAGGTCGATCTCGTCGAGGAGGTCATCCGCGTTCTCGGTATGGACGCGATCCCTGCGGAGCTCCCGGCGGTGCGTGCGTCACGCGACGTCGGCGGTCACGAGGAGCTCGCGCGTCGCGCGCGTGAGGCGGCGATCTCGGTCGGCCTCTCCGAGGCGATCACGTACGGCTTCACCTCGGCGCGCGCGCTCGAGGCGCTCGGCGCGCCGAAGCCCACCGTGCTGCTCAAGAACCCGCTCGGCGAGCATCACGCCGTGATGCGCACCTCGCTGCTCCCCGGCCTCCTCGACGCCGTCGCGAATGCGCGGCGGCAGAGCGAGCGCGAGGTCCGCGAGTTCACGATCGGCCCCGTCTTCCTCCAGGCGAAGGCCGGCGGTGACGGCCTCCCCAACGAGCAGCTCCGCATCGGCGTCGTCCTCGCGGGCGAGCGCGGTGGCTGGCTGGAAAAGCCGCAGGCGCTCGATGCGTGGGACGCGAAGGGCTATGCCGTTGCGATCGCGCAGCGTCTCGGCGGCACGCCCGCGAAGGTCGTCGCGGTTCCTGCGACCCGCGAGGAGGCGCAAGTGCATGCTCCTCATCTTCATCCGCGTGGCGCTGCGTTCCTCGAGCTCGGCGGTCGTCGCATCGGTTCGTTCGGGCCGCTCCACCCCGATGCCGCCGAGGCGTTCGGGCTCGACGTTGGTGTGCTGGTCGCCGAGATCGACCTCGAACCGTTCGTGACGGGCCCGCTGCTCCCGCAGTACGCGACCATTCCCCGCTTCCCCGCGGCCACGCGTGACGTCGCGCTGGTCGTGAAGGACGAGATCCGGGCCGGCGAGGTCGAGAGCGCCGTTCGCGCCGCGGCCGGGCCACTCGCGGAGGGCGTCCAGCTCTTCGACCGCTTCGTCGGTGGCCCGATCCCGGCGGGCTCGTCGAGCCTCGCGTTCCACGTCGTCTATCGCGCCGCGGATCGCACGCTCACCGACGCCGAGGTCGACGCGGCCCACGCCAACGTGGTCAAGGCCGTGGGCGACCGCTTCGGCGCCACGCTCCGCTGACGCGTTCGACATGCGCCCTCTCTCGCTCATCTTGGTCGCTGCGCTGCCCGTCGCGTGCGGTGGCGCGTCGACACCTCCTCCGACCGTCGAGCCTCCACCGCCAGCAGCATTGGCGTCGCTCTACGTTCCCAATCGTCCGGTGGAGTACGGCGGAGGTGACGCGGGCGCGGAGTACGGCGGAGGCGACGCGGGCTCGGTCCCGATCTCGAACGCAGACGTCGTGATCGAGGCGTCCCGAGAGAGCTTCCGCCGCTGTTACCAGACGGGCCTGAACGTCGACCCAACGATGGAGGGAAAGGTCCTGATCAGCGCGAAGGTGAGTCCCACGGGGGAGGTGCTCTCGAGCGACGTCACCTCTCTCAAAGGGCTCTCGACGGACGTGGCAGCGTGCATCGCGGGCGTCGTGAAGTCCGCGAGGTTTTCGGCGCCGGGCGGCGGCGGCGCGACGCTCCAGATCCCCGTCACGTTCAAGCTGCCGGCGACCAAGTCGCCCTAGCTTCGCTCCCCTTTGCCTCACGGACCCTGACGTAAAGGGATTCGTTCACGAAATCATAGACTTGAAAAATGCGCGCGACCGGGTTGCACCTGCTCGCACACTGGCACACACTGTCGGATGCGTCGCTTCGCTCTCCTCTTGATTGGCGCTCTGGCCGTGGCGGCCTGTGGCGGGTCCTCGGACGACGCCGCGATGGGCGACGACGCCGAGGTGACCGCGGCCGATCAGGCAGTCATCGCCCTCGGCGCGACGAGCACCCGCGCGCTGTTCGTCCGGTTCCCCGAGCGGCCGTCGAAGGAGCTGTCTCAGGCGGTGATCGACGCGGCCAAGCGCGGGGTCGATACGCGCGTGGTCATGACGTCGACCGGCAGCTTCGATTCGAGCTGGATGATGCAGCAGCATCTCGAGTCGAGCGGCGTCGACGTCGACGTCCGGAAGGACAAGCCGCTCGAGGACGTCCTCGCGGTCGCCGACGACACGGCGCTCGTCCCCTCCGGTACGGGCACGAAGAAGGTGACGGGCGCGGACGCGGCGAAGCTCGCCAAGCGCTTCACGGATTTGCTCGACGGGAGCACCCCGCGCCCCGGTGCGCTCGCGGCGAAGAACACCGTCACGCTGCACCCGATGCCCGAGGACTCGCGCGATCGGATCGTCTCGCTGTTCGGCGGGGCGAAGACCTCGATCGATCTCGAGATCTACCAGCTCCAGGATCGAGGAGTCGTGCGGGCGCTCATCGCCGCTGCAGGTCGGCACGTGAAGGTGCGCGTGATGCTCGAGCCTCGGACCGTCGGCGCGGAGAACTTCAAGGCCGTCTCGAAGCAGCTCACGGATGGGGGCGTCGCGGTGCAGCCGACACCTCCGGCGTTCGACACCTCGCACAACGTCGACCACGCGAAGCTCGCGGTCATCGACGGCGCCGAGCTCATCTTCGGCACCGGCAACCTCGTGCGCAGCGGCCTCGGCGGCGCCGCCGAGACCAACTTCGACAACCGCGATTTCTGGGTCGAGGACACGCGCGCCGAAAACGTGAAGGCGGCGCGCGCGCTCTTCGACGCAGACTGGGCGCGCAAGGCGACGAGCGCAGCCGACTTCGACGCGTTCGTCCTCACGCCCGACAACGCCGAGCACAAGATCTCGGACCTCGTCGATGCCGCCCGCCAACGCCTCTTCGTCTACAACCAGTCGCTGAGCGACGACACCCTCGTCACGAAGCTGCTCCGAGCCAAGCAGCGCGGTGTCGATGTTCGCGTTCTCCTCGGATACCAGCCGGGCTTCGGCGGTGCGCCTCCCGGCAACCAGGCGGCGCTCGACAAGCTCGTTGCGGGCGGCGTGAAGGCCGATTTTCTCCGGAAGCACTACCTGCACGCCAAGGCGATCGTCTCGGACGACCGCGCGTACATCGGCTCGCAGAACTTCACCAACGGCGGGCTCCGCAACAACCGTGAGCTCGGCGAGATCTTCGACGACCACGACCTCGTGACGAAGCTGGTCTCGACCTTCGAGAGCGACTCGCGCTGAGCAGGCCGCTATCTGACGGGCTCGATCGCTTAGTTTCGTCCTGCATTTTGGCCTGAGGTACACTCGTCAGGTGACCGCCGCGCCCTCGTCGCAAGCGGATCTCGTGGGGGCTATCCTCTCGCGGAAGTACACGCTGAAGCGCCTCATTGGCACCGGCGGGATGGGCGCTGTCTACGAGGCAGAAGTGCCGCCGCCCGAGCCGGTCGAGGGCAAGCTCGCGATCAAGGTCCTCGCGATCGACTACGTCACGGACAGCGACATCAAGAATCGCTTCATCGACGAAGGGATGATGTGCCAGCGGCTCATCCACCCGAACATCGTTCGCGTGTTCGACGTCGGCACCGCCGAAGACGGTACGCCGTACATCGTGATGGAGCTGCTCGAAGGCGTTCCGCTCAGCGCCTACACGCGCTCGGGCGGCCGTGTGCCGCTCGCGCAGGCGGGCATCATCCTCCAGGGCATCCTCGCGGGCCTCGGCGCCGCGCATGCCCAGGGCATCGTGCATCGCGATCTGAAGCCGGAGAACGTGTTCCTCGCGCGCGAGCCGAACGGCGCGTTCTCCGCGAAAATTCTCGATTTCGGGATCGCGAAGGTCATGGATGCAGCCGGCGGCATGGGCAGCAAGACGCGCACGGGCGTCTTGCTGGGGACGCCCGCGTACATGAGCCCGGAGCAGATCAAGAACGCGAAGGACGTCGATGCGCGAACCGACCTGTGGAGCGCGGGCGTGATGCTCTACGAGATGCTCACGGGTCGCGTCGCGTTCCCCGCGCCGACCGAGTACGCGCGCCTCGGCGCGGTGCTCAACTCGTCTCCGCCTCCGCTCGAGGCCGTCGACCCGCAGCTCTCACGGCTCTCCGCGTTCGTGCAGCTCGCGATGCAGAAGGATCGCGCGCAGCGCTTCCAGACCGCCCTCGAGATGGCCCGCGCTCTGTCGGCCGCGCTCGGCGCCGAGGGCAACGTGCCGCAGGCCGGTCTCCCACTGAGCCGCCTCCCTGATGTGCCGAGCATGTTCGGTCCCGTCGGATCGTCGATACCGAGCGGCGCGCCGCCGCCGATGACGATGCAGACGACGCCTCCTCCTCCGATCACGTCGCTCTCGTATCCTCCTGCGGAGATCAACGTCGGCCCCGGCGGGACGCTCGCGAGCCCTCACGGTCGGTCGGTGACGGAGCCGCCGCCGCAGGTGGTCGTGGTCGGGGCCTCGAAGGGGACGCTGCCGTCCGAGCACCTCCCGATGTTCAGTGCGCACGGCAGCATGTCGGGGCGTCGGGGCGTCGTTCCGTGGCTCGTCATCGTCCTGGTGGTGGGCGCGCTCGTCGCCGGATTCCTCCTCGGCTACGCGACCGCCCGCGCCCATTGAGGCATCGCGGGGCTTCCGCTAGCCTCCGCCTCCATGACGACCGCTGAAACGCGCGATGCCGATGATCGTGACCGCGCCCTCGCTCCGTACCTCGACATGTTCCCGGAGTGGCTTCGCACCCTGGGCGAGGACGCCGGCGCGCTCGGGGGTGTCGTCACCGCCGACGGCCATGACGAGGTGAAGCGCTACGTCACGTCGGGCCTCAACTACATCTTCAAGTCGCTCGACCTGATCCCCGACGGCATCGATGACCTCGGCTTCTGCGACGACGCGTTCGTGATCCGCGTGGCGGCCTCGCTCGCAGTGGAAGCCGAGCCCGCCGCGGCGGAGGGGATTGTCGGTCGCCTTGCCGGGGACGCAAAGGCCGTCGAGGAGTTCCTCGGTGACGACTACCCGCGCCTCGTCGAGTACGTGAAGGGCCTCCGCAAGGGCGCCGCTCGCGGCCGCACCGTCGAGGACATCATGACGGACCTGTCGATGCGCACGTCGTTCGTGCACGAGGTCTCCGCGTGGTCGAAGGAGTACCAGGTGCCGAGCTTCACGCGCGACGTGAAGACGCTCATCAAGCTCAAGGCGTTTCTCAACGCGAAGCTCGCGTGAACGTTCGCGCGCTCGCTGCGGCGGGCTTCGGCCTCGCGCTCGCGGGCGCGTTCATCGGTGCGTGTGGTGGGAAGGTGGGCGGCTCGTCGAGTGGGTCGAGCGTGACGACGACGGCACCGACGGCGCTGCCTGTTCCGACCGGTCGCCCCGGCCGTCCTCCGCCGGCTCCGGCGACGGGCGCCTCCGTGGCCTCCGAGATCGCCGAGACCTACTGCAAGGCGTTCTCGAGCTGCTGCGTCGGAGTGGGGCAGCCCCCCATCGACGTCGCGCGCTGCAGGCAGGTCGTGGCCGTCGAAATCGAGGCGGCCTTTCCGCCCGAGAGCACGCCCGGCGCCGAGGAGGTCGCTCAGTGCGTCGAGATCATCAAGGAGCGCATGACTGCGTGCAGCGCGGTCGACGCGCCGTGGTGGGGGTCGGCCACGCCGGCGCTGCTCGCTCCGGGGACCGTGACGTACGCCTGCGCGGGGATCTTCGGCCTGTCGATGAGCCCGACGATCCCCTGCACCTCGGACGCGTCGTGCAGCGGGCTAGCCAGCAAGTGCGCCATCGATCAGTGCGTCTCGAAGGCGCCCGTCGGCGCGGCGTGCAGCGAGACGCAGAGCTGTCTCGACGGCGCGGTCTGCATCTCCGGCAGGTGCTCGCCCTCTCCCGACGTGAGGGAGAAGGGCGCATGCACGACGAGCGACGACTGTCGCCTCGGCCTGCTCTGCGCGAAGGGCGTGTGCCTTCCGTCGCGTGACGTCCCCGAGCAGGGCGAGCCGCGCTTCAGTCCGTACCGCGTTGGCGCCGACACGTGCCGCGCGTACACGTACTTGTAGAGTCCCTGTAAAAGGACCGTCGCACGCGACCCCGTCGCTCGCGTGCGCTCGAGGAAGCCTGGTGCGGGATCCACGCGCGGAGACGTGAGACCGCTCCATGATCGGCGCGATCACCTGCCGAAATACGGTGTTTGTGCCGTAAATCGTCTCATGCGGCGCTTCTCCTACACTGGCACTATTCTGGCTTGAGCAGGCTTCATCATGCGCAAGCTCGCCAGCCTCGTCGCCGTCTCGTCCGTCATCGCCCTCGTCGCCGCCTGCGCCGCAGAGAGCGAGGACGACTCGGGCTCGACGTCCGACTCCGCGCTCACGTCGCTGACGCTGGCGCAGTGCAAGACGCCGAAGGTGCACACCGCGCCGATGGCCGCGCAGGGCGGCGGCACGATCGCGGGGAGCGCGCACACGACCCTCGAAGGCTGCATCGTCGGCTCGATGGGGGAGTCAGGTGACGCCGTCCTCACGCGACTCGCAACGCTGCTCGGCAACACGGTCAAGCTCGGCACCGTGAAGAACGAGCAAGGGGGCCCAGTGTTCCAGCACTTCACGCCGGGCGGGCGGGCGGGCTCGCTCGCGACCTCGCTCGTTCAGGACATCGACGTGACACTCGCCATGGACCACTCGCCATTCACGAAGCTCCACACCGTGCAAAAGAAGGCGGCCGGCGCGCCGTACACGCTGAAGATCTCGAACGTGACGGCGCTCTCGGCTTCGGTCGCGTTCTTCACCGTCACGGTCGTCGAGCCAGGGCAGCTCACGCTCACGCTCGAGGCGAAAGCGCAAGCCAACGGGATCACCATCACGGGCGCGAGCGACATCATCCTGCAGCAGCAGCAGGATCAGGCGGCCTCCGCCTCGGTGCTCGTGAGCGATCTGTTCCGCTGGGTGACGACCGAGCTCGCGAGGACCGCTCCGGCCGCGCAGCCGATCCCGGCTGCGACCGATGCGGGCGACGGCGCGGCCGAGGGCGCCGCGCCGTCCGACGCGGCCCGTTCGTCCGACGCGGCCGACGGCGGGTGAGCCGCTCGGATGCGCCAGGCAGGCTGTGAACCGCCGCGCCCCCGGTGTGAACGGATGTGAACGCTGGCTCGAGCTTCGACGTGTTTTCGCCCACCTACGGGCGATCCGGGCTGGTACGCGCCTTGATAAGGCCGAGCTCACAATGCGTACCCTTGCCCCCCTCGTTCTTCTCTCCGTTTCCTCTTTCGCTCTCGTCGTCGCCGGCTGCAGCGGCTCCGACTCGTCCGATCCGTTCGGGGCCGAGCCGGACTACGCCTCGATCCAGCAGCGCATCGCGTCGCCCACGGGCACGATCGGCGAGCGCAACATGAGCTCGCTGTTCTCGAAGTACTCCGAGCAGAGCGACATGTCCGCGGCCTCGAACCTCGGCCTCGGCAAGTCGACGGGCACGCCGACGGCGACAGGCACCGGCACCACACATTCGCAGGCCCTCCACATCCTCGGCGGTGGCGGCAACCTGACCGCGTCGTGCAGCGCGCTCGCGCAGGGCCAGCTCGCAGGGACCTGCGGGTGCCCGTCCGGCGGCAGCTTCACGTACGACTTCAATGGGATCCGCAGCGTGCAGCAGTCGAGCGGCCCGATCGACGCGTCCCTCAAGGTGCGCTTCGACGGCTGCCACATGAACGACCTCGGGCTCGACGGCCGCGAGTTCGTCCACTTCCACGCGAACCGCGGCGGCTCGTCGGTCGACCTGAGCTCGCTCGACCTCGTGATCGTCGCGGACCTCACGGTGTCGAAGGGCGCCGAGACGCACACGATCGATCTGGCGGCCATCCTGCGTCAGGGTCAGCTCGAGCTCGCGGTCGCGGTCGACGACGGCTGGGTCACGATTCGCGGGACGTCGTCGGGCACGCCGGGCTCGGGCTCGTTCGTGGTCCGCGATCGCAACGGTACGTGGACGTGCGACGTGAACAACGGCGCGGGCACCTGCCACGACGGCAGCGGCAACACGCGCACGTTCTGAGCGACGCGGTTACCGCGGCCAGACGCGGTCCGCGACGTCCGCGTAGCGATCCCAGTCGAACTGGGTGAGCGCATGAGTCCCCGCGCGGAGGTGATAGCCGCGCGGGGCGACGAAGACCGACTCGCCGACGGCCGGCATCCCCGTGAGCGGCACGGGCGCGAGGCCCCATAGCGCGTACACCGGAGAGGCATAGGCGAGGCCGAGGTATTCGCCTTCCGGATCGGACCACGTGTCCTCCGACGCGCTCGCGACCACGACGGCGCGCGGAGCCATGAGCGCGATGAGCTCGTGCTGGTCGACCGGCATCGCCGCCTCCTTCCCGTTGTATGCGCGGAAGTTGTCCGCGAACCAGTGCGGGTAGAACGCGTTGACGAGATCGACGGTCTCGCCGACGGGCCGGCGGCTCAGCGCGGCGCCGCCGCAACCGGACTCGTTCGAGAGGGTGAGGCTGAAGCGCTCGTCCTGCGCGCCGGACCATAGCGCTGCCTTGCCGCCGCGGGAGTGTCCGAGCACAGCGACGCGCGCAGGGTCGACGAGCGGATCCGTGACGAGGTAGTCCATCGCGCGGCTCGCGCCCCAGCTCCACGCGGCGAGCGCCTTCCAGGCGTCGGGCGGGCGAGAGGCGGCGGAGTCACCTTCGAAGAGCCTGATCGCGCCGTTCGCGAAGGTCGCCTTGTCGTCCGGCGCGAGCTCGTCGGTCTGGATGGCCGCGACCGCGTAGCCGCGTGCGAGGACCGACTCGACGGGCCAGTACTCGCTCTTGATCGCGCGCGTCGGATCGGTGGCGCTTGCGGGCCTCGTGCTGAGGAGGAGAAATACCCCGCTCCGCTTGCCGTTCGGCGCGAAGAGCGAGACCTCGAAGGAGTGCGTGCGCCCGGCCTGCGTGCTCTTGATCGCGATGCGCCTCAGCGTGGCCGTGCCGCCGAGTGCGGTGGGGTTGTCTTCGACGACGGTGAAGTCGAGGTGCTCCGGGAGCCCGGGCGCGCGCCCGTACACCTGTGACGTGAAGAGCTCGACGAGCTCGGCGCGCCGCGCGGGCCAGTCTGCGAGCGACGTGACGCGGCGCCCGTCCTTCATGAGGAGCGCATCGGGGAGCTGGAGGTCGTCGATCGGAGCCCCCGCGTCCTCCTGCGTACCGCTCCCGGAGGACGACGAGCAGCCTGGCGCGCAGAGCACTCCGAGCACGCCGAGCATCACCGCCGTTCGCATCCGCATGGGCGCGCACGCTAGCAACTCCGATGAGGCGACGCCCGAGCTTTGGCTCGGAACGACAGTCACGGAAAGATCAGCTGATGACGGGGCCGCGACTCTCGGGTCCGCCCGGGAGGCCCGGCTTCGACTGCGTGTTCGGCGTCGGGGTGCCGTGCATCGTGGCCATGAGATCCTGGATGAGATCGCGCGCCTCGGGCTTCGTCTTGAGGTGATTCAAGAGGAGCGTCGACGTATCGCTGAAGGCCTTCTCGAAGTTGATGCCCTCGCGCGTGCGGGACGCCACCTTCTCGCGGCCGGCGGCGAGGTCCTCCTCGAGCGCCTCGGCGTAGCGCGCGAGCTGCGCGCGCAGCTCGTCGATCTGACGACGGAGATCCTTCGCCTGCGCGTCCTTCACGCCGGCCTTCGCCTCACGCTCGGTGAGCGACTCGCGGCGCGCATCGAGGAGCGCAGCCGCTCCGCCGGAGCGCTCGAAGACCGCACGAAGCGTGGCGGCCGTTCCGCCCTGCTGCGCGGCCTGATCGGCCTGCGCCCGTGCCGTTGCGCCCGCGCGCTCGGCGACCTGCACGAGCTCGCGGAGCTTCGAGGCCTCCTGCTGCTCGGCCGCCGCCTCGCGAAGCGCGCGGGACTCCTCGTGCGCGAGCTCCTCGACCTTACGACCGATCTCGGCGCGAAGAGCCCGCCCGCGGCGCTCGAGCGACTCGAGCTTGCGCGTGTGGCTCGCTACCTCGCCCTCGAGCCGCGTGGCCCGCGCCGCGAGGTCCCAGACCTGCGTGAGACCCGTCTGGATCTCGGGAGGCATATTGCCTGTAGGATACACGCGACTCACCATGCGTGAGAACAGCGCCGCGCGATTCGCCCACTCGATGACGCCCGGCGACTGCGGCGGCGGCGGCGGCGGCGGAGCCTGGTTCTCCGGCGTGGCCTGGAGCTCGAACGGCGCCTGCGGCAGCGCGCGCTGGAGCGACTTCAGCTCCTCGTGAAGGTGGTGGGCGTCCTGGTAACGCTTGCGACGCTCCTTCTCGAGGAGCTTCAGCACGACGGCCTCGGCCGCCGGGAGCGTGTCAGGCTTGATCGCGGACGGCTTGGGCGGCGGCGCAGTGCGCTGCATCTCGAGGAGCGTGTCGCGATCGTTCGAGCGGAAGGGGAGCTGCCCCGTCAGCATCTCGAAGAAGAGAACGCCGAGCGCGTAGAGATCGGAGGGCGGACCGGCCTCTTCGCCGCGCGCCTGCTCGGGCGACATGTACTCGGGCGTTCCGAACACGGCTCCCTTGGGTGCAAGCCGCGGGTCCATCGCTAGGTGCGCGAGCCCAAAATCGAGGATCTTGACGAAGTCCTTACGGCCGCCGCGCGTCGACAGGAGGATGTTGTCGCTCTTGAGATCGCGATGGACGACGCCGAGGTCGTGAGCACGCGCGAGCGCAGCGCACATCTGCTCGAGGATGTCGACGGCGCGTGCGAGAGGCATCGGCCCCTTCGCGAGCTCGCTCGAGAGCGAGACGCCGACGAGGTACTCCATGACGAGATAGAGCTCGCCCTCTTC
>JANXVA010000033.1 GCA_025351875.1 Myxococcales bacterium
GATCCGCTTCTCGTATCCCGTGCCTTGAACGACACGCTGCACGAAAATTCCGGGCGTGTGGATGTGATCAGGATCGAGCGAGCCGACCTCGACGATCTCTTCGACCTCGGCGATCGTCACCTTGGCGGCGGTCGCCATCATCGGGTTGAAGTTCATCGCCGTGTGGCGGTAGACGAGGTTGCCGAAGCGGTCGCCCTTCCACGCCTTGATGATCGCGAAGTCGCCGGTGATGCCGGGCTCGAGGACGTGGGGGCGTCCGTCGAAGTCGCGGGTCTCCTTCTTGGGGGAGGACTTCGCAACGGAGCCGTCGGCGGCGTACTTGAGGGGGAGGCCGCCGTCGGAGACGGCAGTGCCGGCGCCGGTGGGCGTGAAGAACGCGGCGATGCCGGCGCCGCCCGCGCGGAGGCGCTCGGCGAGCGTGCCCTGCGGGCAGAGCTCGACCTCGAGCTCGCCGGAGAGGTACTGGCGCTCGAACTCCTTGTTCTCGCCGACGTAGCTCGAGAGCATCTTCTTGATCTGCTTCCTGTGCAGGAGGATGCCGAGGCCGAAGTCGTCGACGCCGCAGTTGTTCGAGACGAAGGTGAGGTCGGTGACACCGAGCTCCGAGAGGGCGCGGATCGAGTTCTCGGGAATGCCGCAGAGCCCGAAGCCACCGGCGAGGATGGTGGCGCCGGTCGGTATGTCGGCGACCGCTTCGCGAGCGCTCTTGAAGACCTTGTTCATCGGGGGCGGAGCGTAGTCGGAAAGGGAGGGGAATTGTAGGGGGAGGGGAGGGAGAGCGGGCACGGACACGGGCACGTGGAGACGAGCGGAGAGTTTGGGGCGGAAGGAAGTAGCATCGGCGGCGCGCCGCTCCGTTGCGGATGGTCCGATGATCGAGATTTATACTCCTGGCCACCTCTCGGGGACCGCGACGCTCGCCGTCGTGATGGTCGTCCTCACGGCGCTCGGCGGAGCGCTCGCGTGGGCCGTTCATGCGTGGCGCACGCAGCAACGAACCGCCGCGGAGGCACGGGCGAGCGTCGTCTCCGGCACGCTCCCGGCTCGCGGCGCCGTCGTCCTTCACGGAACCGTCGAGACCGAGGAGCCGAGCCGCCCCGCGATCACCGTCACGCTCTGGGAGTACGGCACCGAGGCCAAGGGCAAGCACGGCTGGTCGCACACCTGGACCGAGCGGCGTCGCGAGACGAAGGCAGAGCCCTTCTACCTCGCGCTCGAGAACGCCACGATCGTCCGCGTCGAGCCCGATGACGACGTACTCCTCGTCGACAAGCTCGATTCCGTGACGCCCGGCAACCCCCGCACTCGCCGCGCCGAGCTCACCCACGGCGAGAAGGCCTACGTCTCCGGCGTCATCGGCCGAGGCTTCCATGCTCGCGTCGACTCGCGCCGTAGCGCGGAGTCCGCCGACGCCGCCATCCCCGGTGCGCACGGAAGCGCCTACCGCGGCGGCCCGTCCGAAGGCCTCGTGCTCCGCACCAGCCGCCGCGATCGTATGCTCGTCTCCACCGAGCCGCTCGAACGACGCTACGTCCGACAGGCCAATGCCCATCGGCTCTTCGTCGGCATCCTCGGGGTCGCGTTGGTGTTCGCGAGCACCGTCGGCTTCGGCGCCACGCTCGTCACCGCGGCGTTCGGCAAGCACGTCGACGCAGAGATCGTCAAAGCCCGCCACTGGACCACGACGTCCAAAAACACGGTGTCCCACCACTACGCCGTCACGGCGCGCTACACGACCGCGAAAGACGAGGCCGTCACGCTCGTCGAGAACGTGAACGAGGATCTCTACCGGGTCTGGGAGGCGAAGCGCCTGGCTCGCGTCCCGTTCGTCGTCGCGTTCGACGAGCCTCGCTACAGCAGCCTCGGCAGTCGCGCGACCATCCACGCTGCGCACGCGGTCGCCGCAGTGGCCGTCACGTTGGCCTTGCTCCTCTTCTACCGCGCTGCGCTCCGCGGCGCGCTCGAGTGGTACGACAAGCGCCGTGTGGTCACCACCGGCGAGGGCCGCCTTCCCCGGTGACGTCCGCTCCGCGTGTGGCCGAACGCCACGCCTGAGCCGTCGATGCGTCGTCGGGGCCGCGTTTGCACCGGACGCGGCCGGTTTTTACGGCGGCGCGGAACCTGCTTCACGCCGAAGCGTGCGCCGGTTTCTCACAGGTAAGACCGCCTGGCGTGTCCACGACGACGCCCGCTCGGCGCTCCTCATCGATGTGCAGGACTACTACCGCGCGTTCTCCGTCGCGGCCTCCCGCGCCCGACGCAGCATCCTCATCCTGGGGTGGCAGTTCGACAGCGACGTGCAGCTCCTGCGTGGCGACGACACGGTGCCCGGCGGAGATCCGAGAAAGTACGAGCTCCTCACGCTCCTGGATCGCCTCTGCCGCGAGCGTCCCGAGCTCGAGGTGAAGATGCTCGCGTGGGACCACAGCCTCCTCTTCGCCTTGGAGCGCGAGGTCCTCCAGAAGATCGTCTTCGACATCTCCACCGTCGATCGCCTCCAGTTCAAGACCGACAGCACGGTTCCCCTCGGTGGCTCCCACCATCAAAAGGTCGTGATCATCGACGGCCAGGTCGCGTTCATGGGCAGCGCGGACCTCTGCCAGGATCGCTGGGACACGTCCGCGCACGTCGCGCGCGATCCCCTGCGCGTCTCGCGCAACGCCGCTGCTTACAAGCCGTACCACGAGGTCCAGGCCGTCTTCGCGGGGGAGCCCGTGCGCACGCTCGTCGACCTCTTCGTGCAGCGCTGGCATTTCGCGACCGGCACCCATCTCGAACCGGAGCGACTCGTCGCCGCCGAGAGCGCGGACCTCTTCGCATCCCTTCCGGTCACGCTTCCGATGCCTGTCGCGTCCGTCGGTTTCTCCCGCACCGTGCCGGGCGCCGAGGGGCGCGCTCACGTCCACGAGATCCGCGACCTCTATGTTCGCGCGATCCACCGCGCCGAGCGCATGATCTACATCGAGACGCAGTACCTCACGTCGCAGTGCGTGCGCGACGCGCTCGTGTCACGCATGAAGGAGGATGGCCGCGCGAAGCTCGACGTCGTCGTCGTCCTGCCGCGCAAGCCCGAGAAGCTCAAGGAGGAGCTCACGATCGGCGGACCTCAGGCCGATGCGCTCGCGGAGATCGCTGCCGCCGCGAAGGAGGGGGGACATGCGCTCGGCATCTATGACGTCGCCGTGACCGATCCCGACCCGGCCATCCCCGAGGCCTTCGTCTACATCCACGCGAAGCTCATGATCGTGGACGACGTCTTCTTCACGCTGGGCTCCGCGAACCTCGCCAACCGCAGCATGACCGTGGACTCGGAGATCAACGCGACCTGGGTCGCGCAGGCTGGAGACCACGCGCTCCGAGCCGCCATTCGCCGCGCTCGCGTACGACTCCTGCTCGAGCACCTCGGGGACGTCGCGGGCAGCGTCCGCGTCGTGGCGGGTCGAACGGGGCTCGTTTCGCGTCTCGATCGCGTCGCTCGAGAGCGGACGGGCCGCCTCCGTCACCACGACCTCAGCCGCGGGCTTCCGAGCGCGATCGCCAAGGCGGTGGCGGATCTCGCCTGCGATTACGTCGATCCGACGGACGGCGCCGAGCCGCTTCCGCCGCCGTCCGCCCCTGTGTCGTGGTGATTTCGGCATTGCGTGCGCTCTGCATACAGTCGGCGCGAATTTGGCCCCACACCGCGGAATATGATGGCGTCTGGGGACCGTGACCCTCCTCCGTACAACCCGAGTCCTCACCGCCCTCCTCGTCCTCGCACCCTGGGTCTCGCCCGCGCACGCGGCACCCGTGTCGAAGAAGCCGCCCGCGGGGCCATCCTCGTCGCAGGGGCCCGCGAAGCCCACGACCGGGATTGCCGCCAAGCCTGGCACGAAGCCGGGGGCTGCCGCCGGTCTGAAGAATGTCCTCCACGGATCGACCGCGAAGATCGCGCCGGCCGCTGGCCCTGCTCGCACCGCGCCGGGCAAGAGCGTCGGCTCTCCGACCGACGGACACCTCCTGGGCGGCGCGCATCTCGCCGATGCGCCGTACCTGCGCATCTACCCCGTCTACGCCGGCGCCGACGTTCGCTGGGGTGTCGAGCCGCTCGTCGGGCTCGTCGACCGCGCCGCGAAGAACGTCCACAAGCAGTTCCCGGACGCCGTCCTCTCCGTCGGTCACCTGTCGAAGGCTGGCGGCGGTGAGCTCGATCGTCACGCCTCACACGAGAGCGGTCGTGACGCGGACATCGGCTTCTACGTGAAGAACGTCGCCGGTAAGCCCATCCTCGCAGACCACATGGTCGCGTTCGTCGGTGACGGCACCGCGCCGAGCTGGCCCGGTGCTCACTTCGACGACGCGCGCAACTGGGCGCTCGTCTCCTCGATCGTCAGCGACGGTCACGCGCGCGTGACGCACATCTTCGTCGCGACGCCGATCCGCGAACGCCTCCTCGCCTACGCCGCCAAGATCGGCGCGTCTCCCGCGATCCGGTCGAAGGTCGCCGAGGTCCTCGCGCAGCCGCACGGCGCGCTCCCGCACGACGATCACTTCCACGTGCGTATCGCGTGCCCGTCCGGGATGGACAAGTGCGTCGAGCAGCCGCTCGCGAAGCATCACGGTCACGGCGCGGCGCTCGCGTCGCATGGTCACCCCGCGCATCCGAGCTCGAACGCAGCGAACCACGCGGCGAGCGCGAGCGCGCACGCGTCGAACGCGCACCCCGCGGCGGAGCCCGCGCACGGCACGCCTGCTCGCGGCGCCGCCCCTCCCGCTGCGAGGCCCGCCGCCAAGCCCGCCGAGTCCCACGAGACCGCCAAGAGCGAGTCGTCGATCCCGAGCCTCTCGCCGTCGGTCCCCGGACTTGATTCGGCAGTGATTCCGACCCCGCTCGAGGGCGTCCGCTCCACCTGGGGCACGTCCAAGGATCCGGCGCCGGCCAAGGCCGACCCGATCAGCGATCCGGACGGCGTCCTCGAGCAGAACTGACCGATCTCGGCCGAAATCAGGGCCCCTGACGGGCCGAAGTCGCGGGTTCCGTCGCCCCGGCGGTGTGCTACAAGCTCCTACCTGCCATGAGCGAGAGCTTCGCCCCGTCGGGGTTCGGAACGATCGACAGGCGCGCCGGACTCGTCGGCCGCACGGCTGAGCTGCGCGTGCTCGACGAATCGCTCCGCGCTGTCCGTGACGACGGGCGGGCGCGCACCGTCACGCTCGTGGGGGCCAACGGCATCGGTAAGACGCGCCTCGTCCGCGATTTTTTGTCGAAGCAGCGCACCAGCGAACAAGGCGCGCCCCGCGTGTTCCGCGGATCTGCGCGCGACCAGGGCTCCTCTTACGACGTGTTCGCCCGCGTGCTGCGCGCGCGCTTCGGCATCGTCGAGGGCATGGACGGCGAGGCGGCGAAGGCTCAGATCCGCACCCAGGTCGCAGCGGTCCTCGAGGACCGGAAGATCGGCGACGTCTGTTACTTCCTCGGCCAGCTCCTCGAGCTCGAGTTCAGCGACTCTCCTCTCATCCAGGCGGTCCGCGGCGACTCGCAGCAGATGCACCTGCTCCGTCGCGCGGTCATCAAGCGCTTCCTCGAGGCCGACGCTCTGCTCATCCCGCAAGCGCTCCGCGACACGAACCCCGACGGCGAGGGCGTCGCGCCGCCGCCGAAGCCCGCGAGCATCGCCCCCAAGCCGACGCGTGGCCGCGGCCCGATCGTCCTGGTCTTCGACGATCTCCACTTCGCCCACGAGGAGTCGCTGGACCTCCTCGAGCACCTCATCGACGCCATCGACGCGCCGATCCTGATGCTCTGCCTCGCGCGCCCCGACATGGTCGCCAGGCGCGACGGTTGGTCCAAACACGGCAGCGCCCGCCACAAGATCGTCGAGCTCTCGCCGCTCACCGAGACGGACTCCGCTCGCGTCATGGAGGATCTCCTCGCGCCGTGCGGCGACGCCGAGGGCCTCGAAGACCTCGTGGACGCCGCGTGCACGCTCGCGGGGGGCAATCCCGCGCTGCTCGAGCGCATGGTCCGCATCTTCCACGACATGAACGTCGTCGAGGTGAAGGACGAGTTCGCGGAGATCGAGACGTGGATCGTCCACGTCGACCGCCTCTCCGAGGTCCGGCTCCCGCTCACCGTCGAGGATGCCATCCAGGCGCGCATCGCCGCTCTCGCGCCCCCCGAGCGCGATCTCCTCGAGCGCGCCGCGACGATGGGCAGCGTCTTCTGGCTCGGTGGCCTGCTCGCGATCGCCCGGCTCGACTCGAGCGCACCGGACATGTGGTCGCGCGCGTCCGTGACCGACGAGGCGGCGATCCGCGAGACCCTCAAGGAGCTCAAGGAGCGCGACTACATCCTCACGCTCCCGGACAGCACGTTCCCGGAGGACGAGGAGTTCGCGTTCAAGCACAACCTCGAGCGCGAGACCTTGATGAAGCTCTTGCCGAAGGGGCAGGCGCGCCGCTTCCACAAGGCCATCGCGGACTGGCTCTCCTTCAAGCCCCACGTGCGCACGCACGAGGAGTACATGGGCCAGCTCGCCCGACACCAGGAGAACGCGGGGCTCGTGGTCCAGGCCGCGGCCACCTACCTCGACGCCGCCCACCTCGCGCGCGAGCGCTACGCGAACGCAAAGGCCTCCGAGTACTACATCAAGGGCCTCGGCATCCTGCGCGACGGCGCCGAGGGGTCGACCGAGCAACAGCTCCGCGCACTGCACCACTACGGCGACGTGCTCCAGGTCCTCGGCAAGAACGACGAGGCGCTCGATGCCTTCAACGAGATGCTCGTCCGTGCGTATCGCCTGAACCTCAAATCCAAGGGCGGCGCTGCGCACGCGCGGATCGGTCGGCTCTACCGCGACACGGGGCGCCTCGACGACGCGCAGCAGCACCTCGAGTCCGCCCTCGTGCTCTTCGAGGACTCGAACGACGAGCGAGGCATCGCCTCCACCGTCGACGACGTAGGCAAGCTCTACTGGCTGCGCGGCGACTACCCGAAGGCGCTCGAGTCGACCCAGCGCTCGCTCACGATGCGCCGCAAGCTCGGTGATCGCCGCTCGATCGCGCTCTCGCTCAACAACCTCGGCCTCGTCTATCAGGACTCGGGCCAGTTCAAGCTCGCGCTCGACGCGTTCGAGCAGGCGCTCCGGATCCGCCGCGAGATAGGCGATCTCGTCGGCGTCTCGATCTCCCTGAACAACCTCGGCACCGTCGCGCAGGACCAGCGCGACGACAAGCAGGCGCTCACGCTGTTCCTCGAGGCCCACGAGGTCGCAAAGGAGACGGGCGACCGCAATCGCCTCGCGCTCGTCCTCACGAACCTCGGTGAGACGTACAACCGCCTCGGCGACCCCGCGAAGGCCGTTCATCACCTGAAGCAGGCCGAGGAGATCGCCGACGAGCTCGGCGACAAGATGGGCCTCGCGGAGGCCGTGCGCGGCCTGGGCAAGGCGTACCTCGCGCAGCGGGACTACACGAAGGCGCGCGTGTGCACGGCCCGAGCGGTCGACATCTTCCGCGCCGTTCAGAGCAAGGTGCAGCTCGGCGTCGCGCTGCGATCGCTCGGCGAGGTCATGGCCGCGGGAAGTGCCGGGGGCGACGACCTTCTGACAGCCCGCGCCCACCTCCTCCAGTCGATCTGGATCTTCGAAGAAATCGGCAACGACGTCGAGCTCGCTCGGAGCTGTCGCGTCTATGCGACCCTCCTCACCTCGTCGCCGGAGAGCCAGCAGGACCCGGACACGATCCGGGAGGCCGAGCAGTTCGCCAAGCGCGCCGAGGAGATCTTCGCGCGCCTCAAGATCAGCTCGTTCGGCCTCGACGCCGACGTCTTCTTCGGCCCGCGCTGAGCTTTTCGAGTTTCTTCGTAACGAAGAGGCGCCCCGCCGCACGTGAGGGTGGAGGGATCGCCATGAGCATCACGAATTCCGAGTCCGGCACGAACGTCCACGAGATCGCGGCGGGTATCTACCGGATCAGCACACCAGTCCCGCCCAGCCAGATGCCTGGCGGCTTCACGTTCAACCAGTTCCTCGTCGTCGACCAGGAGCCGCTCCTCTTCCACACGGGACCGCGGGGCATGTTCCCGCTCGTGAAGGAGGCCGTCGCCCACGTGCTCGGGGACGTGGCAAAGTTGAGGTACATCGGCTTCTCGCACGTCGAGTCCGACGAGTGCGGCGCGCTCAATCAGTTCCTCGCCGTCGCCCCGCGCGCCGAGACGCTCTGCAGCACCGTCGCCGCCATGGTCCAGATGAACGATCTGGCCGATCGTCCGCCGCGGCCCCTCGCGGACGGCGAGGAGGTCTCGCTCGGCAGCAAGAGTGTCCGCTGGCTCGATGCTCCGCACCTCCCGCACAACTGGGAGTGCGGCTATCTCTTCGAGGGCACGACGCGGACGCTGCTCTGCGGCGACCTGTTCACGCACGGCGGCGCCGACGGGCCGGCCGTGACGGAGTCGGAGGTCCTCTCTCCGGCCGAGGGCTTCCGCAAGGCCATGGGCGGCGTTGCGCTCGAGGCCCATACCCGGAGCCTGATCGAGAAGCTCGCGTCGACCGAGCCCGCCACGCTGGCGATCATGCACGGCAGCTCGTATCGCGGTAACGGGCAGGCGCTCCTTCGCGGCCTCGCCGACGCGCTCGGCGTCTGAGCAGACGGCCATGGTACGCTCGCGCCGGCGATGGATGACGCTGTCGAGAACGCCGAGCTCGTACGCCGTATCGCGGCGCGCGATCCAGAAGCGCGTGACGCCGAGGCCACGCTCTGTCATCGCTTCGGCCCGCGCGCGCAGCTGTACGGACGAAAGCACCTGCGCGACGAGGACCGCGCGCGCGACCTCGCTCAGACCGTGATGCTCGCGGTGCTCGAGGCCGCCCGGGCGGGTCGCGTCGAGGACGGGCGGCTCATCGATCGCTTCGTGCTCGGCGCCTGTCGCAACGTGGCACTACGCATGCGCGATCTCGACTCGCGCGCGGAGCCCACGGACGCCGCCGAGCTCGACGTGATGGCCTTCGCGCCGACCTCCGAGCCGATGGACGCGGGCGCTCTCTCGCGTTGCCTCTCCGAGCTCGAGCCGCGCGGCCGCATGGTCGTTCATCTCTCGTTCACCGAGGGTCGCTCCGCCGAGGAGATCGCTGTGGAGCTCACGACGACAGCGGGCAACGTGCGCGTCCTCAGGCATCGCGCGATGGCGCAGCTTCGGCTCTGCATGGATGGCCATGGGGAGGCCGTGCGATGAGCGCGACGTGCGGTGCTGTTTCGATCGAGGACCTGGTGGCCTACTGGGCGAATGACCTCGCGCAGGGCGACGTCGATCGGCTCGACGAGCACCTGGTTGGTTGTGCGGTCTGCTCGAGGGCGTCGGGAGGGATCTCAGCGGTGGCGATGGGGCTGCGCGAGCTCATCCCCGCGATCGTGGGCCATGCGAAGCTCGAGTCGCTGCGAGGCGCCGGGCACCGCGTCCGCGAGAACACGATCCGGCCAGGCGAGCGCACGGTAGTGGTGTTCGCCGCCGATACGGATCTTCTGGTCCACAAACTCACCGGACTCGACCTCTCGGTTGCCACGAGCGTCGGAATCGTCCTCAGCGTCGAGGAGACCGGCGCCGTGATCTTCGCCGACCCCAGCGTGCCGTTCGATCGCAACTCGGGTGAGGTGCTCCTCGTCTGCCAGCGCCACTTCGCCGCGTTGCCACCGAACGTCGTCGCCGTCGTGCACACGCACGATGCCGCCGGAACGGAGCGGACGGCGCGCTACGCCATTCCCCATATCTTCGAGCCGCGCCCATAGCGACGCCGCCGTGAGCCGCCTTCAGCACGTGCTCGACGTCCCTTTCGCGATGCGCGGGATCGCTGCCGCGAGCGGCGCGCGCTGGAATGGGGAGCGCAGTGTCTTCGTCTTCGCCGGTGATGCGCTCCCGTCCGCGCTCGTCCCGTTCCGCGCGCTCCCGTACTCGTGGGAGCTCCACGTCCAGCGGGAGCTCGCCGCAGCCTCGGGCAAGGTCCTGCTGGAGGCATCGAAGCCCGCCGGCCAGATCGTGCTCCGCCCCCACCAGGCGGAGGCGGTGGCGGCGATCGGCGCGGCTCGCGCCAGTGGGCGTGCGGGCTTCCTCCTCGCCGATGACGTAGGCCTGGGCAAGACGATCACCGCGTGGGAGGCCGTCCTCCGGATGAAGGGCGTGCGCTCGGTCCTCATCGTGTGCCCGCTCGCGGTCGTCGCGCACTGGCGCCGAACGATCGAGGCGATGGGCGACGGCGGGAGGGACGTCGTCGTCCTCAACTATGACCGCCTGGGCAAGCTCTTCGAGGTGAGCGCGGAGGCCAAGAAGAAGATCCGCACGAAGAAGGGCCTCGCCCGTGCCGGTACCGCCCCCGAGCTCGACGTCATCGTCTGGGACGAGAGCCACCGCTGCAAGAATCCCACGGCAGCCCGCTCGAAGCTCGCCGCCAAGCTCAACGCGAGTGCCGGCTTCCGTCTCTGGCTGTCGGCGACCGCCGGCCAGAACCCGCTCGAGCTGTCTTACCTCGCGCCGCTCCTCGCGAGCGCCACTGGCTCGAAGGCGTCCGACCTCAAGGACTTCGAGCAGTGGTGCATCGATCAAGGGCTGGGTGTCACACGCGGCGCGTACGGAAAGTGGGACTGGCGTGGTGATCCCGCCGATTGCGAGAAGGTCCGCGCGCTGCTCTTCGACGGGGAGGACGCTCGCGTGGGCATCCGTCGCCGCCCCGAGGACATCGCGGGGTGGCCGGCGATCAATCGCATCCTCACGCCCATCGAGCTCGACGGAGAGGCGCGGTCGCTCTACGAGCAGGCCTGGACCGATTTTCGCAGCGCCATGGAGCTCGCGCCGCGCGGGCGCGACCCGAAGTCGGCGCTCGCCGCGACGCTGCGTCTCCGGCAAAAGAGCTCGCTCATTCGCGCGCAGGGCACGCTGGAGCTCACGCGCGAGCTTCTCGAGAACGGGCACCAGGTCGCGATCTCCGTCGCGTTCCTCGAGACGCTCACCTCCCTGCGCGCGTCGTTCGAGACGGGCCTCGGCGCCGTGCCGTGCGCGGCCATCCACGGCGGCGTTCCGGCGGGCATGCGCGAGGAGGAGCGGCTCCGCTTTCAGCGCGGCGAGGCGCGGGTCGCGCTGTTCACGGTGGAGGAGGGGATCTCGCTCCACCAGGGTGAATACGCCGACATTCCACGCTCGGAGGTGATCCACGATCTGCGCTGGTCTGCCATCCAGATGGCGCAGATCGAGGGCCGCTGTCATCGCGACGGCCGCTTCGCGCAGGTCTACTGGGCCTATGCCGACGACACGATCGAGGAGCGCATTGCGCAGGTCGTTGCACGCCGCATCCAGTCGATGAAGGAGATGATCGGCGACGACGTCGAGACACTCCGCGAGATCGAGCGCCTCCTCGTCAGCGAGTGACTCTGGCGCACCGAGAGAGATTTCACACGGAGGCTCGGAGACTCCGTGTGAACCCGGATCGGGCCGGGGATGGTCTCAGTTGTCGTGTTTTGGGATGCCGCCCTTCGGCGGGAGCTCGGTGATCTTCTTCGACGCCTCGCGGTAGCGGCTGCGCATCTCCTCGGCGAGCTCGGGGCGCTTCCGGATGAGATCGTCGCTCTCCTTGGGGTCGGCGGCGAGGTCGTAGAGCGCGAACCGCGCATCGTTGCCGAAGGCGATCAGCTTCGTGTGGTCGTGGATGAGCGCTCGGCGTCGCTCGTTGTACTCGTCCTCGGGCAAGTCGGCGACCACGTCGCGCGGAGCTGCCTCGCCGCCACGGAGCTCGGAGACGAGGCTGGTCCCCCGGAGCGTCGGCATAGGCTTCGCGCCGAGGAGCTCGACGAACGTTGGCGCGAGATCGGCGTGTCCGCGCGGCGTGTCGATGACGCGCGGGGCGCCGCCTGGCAAGAAGACGAAGAGCGGTACGCGCACGAGCTCCTCCCAGAGCTCGTGAGCGAGGCGTGTGATGCCGTGCTCACCGAAGGCCTCGCCGTGATCGGCCGTGACGACGACCGCCGTCCGCTCGCCCCACGGCTGCGCGGCGACGAAGTCGAGCAGCTTGCCCACCCAGAGATCGGTGAAGAAGACCTCCTCGTCGTAGAGGTCACGCGGGCGCTTGCCGAAGTGCGGGCTCTCCGTGTGCGTGTTGTACACGTCGTGCGGGTCCATGAAGTGGAACCACGCGAAGAAGGGCCTCGCGCCCTTCGAGGCCTCGCCGAGCAGCTCGATCGCGAGGGGGGTGAGCTTGTCGCTGGTGACGTAGGGATCGGTCTGGTAGTCGAAGGGGATCTTCGGGACCAGCTGCCACTTCGCGAAGCCGGACTCGAAGCCCGATTGGCCCTTGTCGAAGTAAGCGTGCGCGTGACCGCCGACGCACGGGATGCCCTCCGCGGAGAGCGCGGTGCATGTGAAGTCCGCCGCGGTGAGGTACTTCGTGAAGAACGCACCCGTGCGCGCGAGCTCCGACGGGTACCGGCCCGTGAGGAGGCCCGGAATGCTCTTCGACGTGAACGACGAGGTCGAATAGGCCCGCGGATACGAGACGGACTTCGCGTGAAGCGCCGAGAGCCGCGGCGCGATGGGCCGCTCGTAACCTGCCCACGGCATGTCCGCGCGCAGGCTGTCGATGCTGATGAGGAGCACGTTCCACGCGCGCGCGTCGGCCGCGGCGTCGGGGGCCGACTTGACGGTGACGCTCGCGGGAGATGCGGGCACCTCGGCGGGCGGCGGAGGCGGAGTGGGCTTCGAGCACGCGAGCGCGAGGCCGGCGACGCTCGCGAGGCTCGCGAGGCCCACGAGAGCAGCGGGGGGCACGCGGAGCTTCATGCGCATCCTTGCTAGCACATCGGCCGCGCGCGCTCAGCCGCGCTCGCGCACCACGGAGATCCCGCGCGGGCCGTCGACGACGATGCGCAGACCCGCGAATCGCGGGAGATACGAGAGCGGCGGAGGCGTGTCGCGGTTGCCCTTCACGCGACGGAGCGTGACCTGCGCGCGATCGAGGTCGTACTCGGCGTGGTACGTGGCGTCGCCGACGCTCACGACGAACGGGAAATCGCGCTCGAGCTGGCTCTTCACCTCGTAGGAGAGCTCGGGCATGGTGAGGTCCGAGGCGGAGAGCATGGGAAGATCCTCGCCGCTCTCGACGCCGAGCTCGCGGATGCGCTTGCCCACCCAGGCCTCGAGCGTGAGCGGCTCGTCCCACGCCACGCCGGCCGGATGGCCGCGCGTGGCGAGCTTGCCGGCGATGGTTCGCAGCGCCAGGCGCTCGCGCGTGATCGCGACGGTGCCCCGGAAGATGCTCCCGCGCAGGAAGAGCTCGGCGATCGCGGCTCGGGCGACGGCGCCGGTCGGGACCTCCTCGCGAACAGCGAGGACGCGTTCGGCGAGCACACGCTCGATCTTCGCGAGCACGCGGCCCCGATCCAGCTGAACCGAGGCGAGTCGATCGCCGCCGATCCCGGCGCGCGCGATCGCGGCGAGCGCGATCGGGGTCGCGCAGGTCACGAGCAGGCGCGTCTCCCGCCCGACGCCGAAGGCGCGCGTGTCGAAGACGACGACGGCCTCGACGTCGCGCGCGTTCTGCACGGCGCTCTCCCGCGCGAGATCGAGCTCGGTGCCGCCGTTGCTGAAGGCGCGAGCCCGTCCCCGTGCTCGTGCGACGTGGGCCACGCGAGGGTCGGCGGTGAGCGCGGCGCGCACGAGCGCGGCGACGTCGACCTCGCCTTCATCGCTCGGGCGCGCCGCGAGGCGATGGACCTTGCGCAGGCGCGCGCGGTTGCGCCGGGCCTCCTCGAGGACGAAGCCGGAGACATGATGCACCTCCGGTCGCCCCTCGCGGACGGCTCGCACGAGCGCGGTCACGTCGCAGCCGGCCAGGCGGAGATCGTCGCGAGGCTCCGAGGGCGGAGGGCCCGGGGAGAAGAGCGGCCGGCCGACGGCGAGCGCCGAGACGAGGTCGATCGCGTCGTCGAGGCAGCCAGTCGTGCGGGCCTCCACGAGAAGCCGGCCCAGGAACGGATCGAGAGGCAGCGCGAAGACCCCGCGCCCACCTTCGGTGATGGAGCCATCCTCGGCGATGACGCCCCACGCGCGCAGATCGGCGCGCGCGGCCTCGAGCGCGTAGGGCTTCGGCGCATCGAGGAGCCGCAGCTCCTCCGGGCGCTCGCCCCAGGCCGCAGCGGACATCACGAGCGGGACGAGCGACTCGCGGTGGATCTCGGGGGGCGTGCTCTTCGCGAGCGCCGAGGCCGCGCTCCAGAGGCGATAGCAGACGCCCGCGGTCATGCGCCCGGCGCGCCCGGCGCGCTGCGCGGCGGCGTCGTCCGCGATGGGCGCGAGTACGAGCGAGCCCCGGCCGTCGTGGTAGCGGGTCTGCCGCACGAGGCCTGAGTCGACGACGACGCCGACGCCTGGGATCGTGACCGAGGTCTCGGCGACGTTCGTGGAGAGGATCACCTTCCGGCGCGGCGCGCGGTCGAACGCGCGGCGCTGCTCGTCGAGGGTGAGTCCGCCGTGGAGCGGAACGATCGCGTACGGACCGCCCTCGAGCGCACGCCGTGCGGCCTCGATTTCCGCCTTGCCGGGGAGAAAGACGAGCACGTCGCCCGGGTCGTCCGCGGCCGCGTCCAGCGCGGCACGGATGCGCGACGGAAGGTCGTTCGGGTCGGGAAGAGCGTCGCCTCGTCCGAGGTAGCGGATGTCGACCGGAAACGTGCGGACCTCCGCCGACAGATGAACGCCTTCGACGTGGCGCGCGACGCGATCGCCGTCGAGCGTCGCGGACATGATGACGAGGCCGCTCGTCCGCCTCCGAACGAGCAGCGCGAGCAAGAGGTCCACGTCGAGCGTCCGCTCGTGGAATTCGTCGAGGATGATCGTGCTCGCGCCGTCGGCGAGCGCTTGATCTCGGAGGACGATGCCCGGCGTCGCGAAGACGATGCGCGTCGCGTCGCTCGTCGTCGTGTCGTCGCGCACGACGTACCCGACGTCGGCGCCGAGGCGCGTGCCCTCGAGGTCGGCGACGCGCGCCGCGAGCGTGCGGCAGGCTACGCGGCGCGGCTCGACGACGAGCACGAGGCCGCCGCCCGCGTGGGCACGGCACCAGCGCGGGATCTCGGTCGACTTGCCGGAGCCGGTGGGCGAGGAGATGACGACCGGCTTGCGACCGACCACCTCGAGGAACGACGCCTTGAGCGCCGCGATCGGGAGCTCCGTCTCCACCCTCAGCGCTCGAGCAGTCCCAGCGCCGTCACGATGACGCCCACCGTCCCGAGCAAGGCCATGAGCCCGTGCGGCATCAGCTTGCGGCTCTTCTTGAACGTCGCACCGAAGCGACCCGCGAGCGCGAGCGAGACGACGAGCCCGAGGACGAGCCCGATGGTCCCGCGTGCTGCGACCTCGTACCCCGCGAGGAGCAGGAGGACGCCCGCGATCGTGCCGGCGACGAGGGATGCGCGGCTCCTGGCCTTCACGAACCCCATGATTCCCCCGGCGATTGTGAGCACGCCGAAGAGGAAGAGGTAGAAACGGATGGCGTCGAGCATCGCGCTTCTCATAGGCGATCTCCGTCGTGGCGTCTCTTCCCGTCGGGGTGCGGCTCGACCTCGGCGAAGGTCTCCTTGCCCTTCGCTACGAGGCGGCCGAGCGGGTAGAGGCGGCAGCCGAGCCGGCAAGATGCATGCACAGCGCACCCTTCGTCACCCAGGAACACGCATCCGCGAGCGCGCCGAGGTCGACCGACTCGACGAGTGTGTTCGTCTTCCCGTCGGCGTCGAGCTCGTAGAGCTTGACGGTGAAGTTGCCGAGTCCGTTGTCCTGAGCTTCGCGGTCTCGGCGGACGCGTCGTCTGCGTCGAGGACGATACCCAGGCCGGCGCCGAGTATCTCGACCTCCAGAACACCCTAGCCCACGACGCGGACGTTGCCTCCATCGTCGATGTCGATCGCCCGCTCTTTGAGGAGGCGCCCGAGGGCCCTCTTGAAGGCCTTCTTGCTCAGGCCGAAGACCTCGCGGATCTCCTCCGGGGAGGACTTGTCGCCGATCGCGGGTGTTCCTTTGGCCCCGAGGATCCGCAGGACCCTTTCGGCGTCGCCCGCGAGCTCCTCGTGCGCGTGGCCACGGAGCGACAGCTCGATCTTCCCGTCGGGGAGGACGTTGCTGACACGGAACCGTGCAGCCTCGCCGCGCCTGAGCGTGTGTGGCTCGCTGGCGGGAACGAGGCCGACGAAAGCGTTCTCGACGATGACGAAGAGTCCGATCTCGGGCTCGTTGCGCCACGCCTCGCCGGTGACCCACTCGTCGAGCTTCCACTCGACCTTCTCACCGCCGGGCGCGCCCCCGAGCATCTCGCTGATGCGCATCGTGCCGGCGAGCCGCCCGCTCGGATCGACGTAGAGACCGACTGCGTATTTCTCGCCGACGTTCATGTCCGCGGTCTGCTCGGCGAAGGGCACGAGCAGCTCCTTCGCGAGGCCCCAGTCGACGAACGCGCCGAAATCGGTGAGCTGGGTCACCGCGAGGAAGGCCACCTGGCCGAGCTCGAGCTTCGCGATGCGCGTGGTCGCGATGGGCCGACCTTCGGAGTCGAGGTGGAGGAAGACGTCGACGGCGTCGCCCTCCTTGGCGCCGGTGGGGATCTCGCTGCCGATGAGCAGGACGACCTCGTCCACGCCGTCGCCCACGGCGAGGAACGCGCCGGGCGTCGCGAAGCGGCGGATGGTGAGGCTGGCGAACCGACCCAGGAGCTCTTGGAAGGACATCTCTGCTTACTCGGCCGAAGGGGGCGCAGCGGCGGAGTCCGTGACGACGACCACGGGGTCATCCTGCTCGGCGACGTGCGGCTTGCCTTCGAAGTCGATGAAGTGCCCGGAGCGGTTGGCCTTCGTCTCGAGGTAGAAGCGGTTGTACTCGTTCGCGGGGATGACATGCGGGATGCGCGTGCTCACGCGGATGCCGTACTTCTCGAGCTCGGTGACCTTCTTCGGGTTGTTCGTGAGAAGGCGCACGGATTTGACCGTGAGGCTCGAGAGCGCATGGGCAGCGATCGCGTAGTCGCGCTCGTCGTCACGGAAGCCGAGGGCGAGGTTGGCGTCGACGGTGTCGAGGCCGCTGTCCTGGAGCGCGTAGGCCTTCACCTTGTTGAGCAGGCCGATGCCGCGCCCTTCCTGGCGCAGGTAGAGGAGAACACCGCACGGCTCCGCCGCGATGCGTTGGAGCGCGACGCCGAGCTGGTCGCGGCAGTCGCAGCGAAGCGAGCCGAGCGCGTCGCCGGTCAAGCACTCGGAGTGGAGCCGCGTGACGACGTCCTCCGCGCCGAGGACGTCACCGTGCACGAGCGCGATGTGCTCCTTGCCGTCGCGGTTGTTCCAGAACGCGACGATCCGAAACCGGCCGAAGCGCGTCGGGAGATCCGCGACCGCCTCGACCTTCACGCAGACGTTGTGCAGGCCGAAGCCCTCGCAGTCGTGATCCTTGTCACGTGCGACGAGGTCCTCGATGTTCGGAACCGTGGTGAGCGTGGCCGTACAGGGGAGGCGACTCATTCGCCAGTAGCTTAGTCAGCGCGGCCGCTGGATGCGAATGGTGATGCTCGTGGCGTGCGCTTCTGGGCGGCAAGCGCGGCCGCGGACCACGCGAGCCTCAGAACCAGGCGGTCGCACCGAGCAAGACTGTCTCCTGCCGCCGCGCATTGGGGAGGTACGGCGACTTCGCGCTCCCATCACCCGTGAGCGTGTCGCCGGTGAAGTAGAGGAGGCCGTCGGCCTGGTCGTGGCGGAGCTCGAGGCGGATGGAGATGTTGTCGTGCGGTCGCAGGTCGAGCGTCGCCGTGACCGAGCTCACCCACTCGACGCCGTTCCAGAAGAGCGGCGTGCTCATCCTTCCCGCCACCTCCGTGGCCTGGTGCTCGTAGAAACGGTCTGCGCGGATGGCGACGAAGAGCCCGTCGAACGCCTTCGCGCGCGCGGCCGCCGCACCTGCGAACCAGCGTGCGGTGCCGAAACGGTTAGGCTCGAAGCCGTAATCGGCCTGCGCCGCGAGCTGGAGCCAGGTCGTGAGGTCGAGCTGACCGGTCGCGTCGAAGTGGTGCCGCCAGTACTGGCCCTCGGGAGCGCTCGACGGACGCTCGACGCCGCCGAGGTAGGAGAGCTGAGCGCGCAGCTTCTTCTCACGCGGCGTGAACCTCACGTGCGCCTCGATGCTCTTCGCCTCGTTGTTGTCGACGACCGAACTCCATCCGTTGAGCACGGCGACGGACGCCTGGAGGCAATCGCAGAAGGCGTACGTCGCGCGCAGGCTCGTGTAGTAGGTCGGCATCGCGAAGTAGAGGTTCGAGCGCGAGTAGTTCCAGTTGTCGTGCACGGCGAACGTCTCGAGGCCGAACGGCGCGCCTTCGAGCCCCGCCTTCAGCGTGAGCCCGCGCCCGACCGGCGCCTTGTACGTGACGTAGGCCTCCTGGAGGTATTTCCACAGCTCCGGGCCGGTCGCGTTGGCGGCCGACGCGCCAGGGAACGAGGGCTCCCCCGCGTAGGCCGTGGAGGGCTGGCTACCGATCTGGAGCATCAGCTTGCCAGAGACGGGGCCGCTCTCGAAGGCCGCACCGAGCGCCGCGTTCGAGAGCGTGATCGTATTGTGCCGGTTGTCGAAGCCCCGGTAGTTGGTGATGTTGTTCACCGGGCGATTCACGTTCCACGCGTAGTACGCCTCGATGTACCCCATCGGCGTGATCTTCACCGCGGGCGCCTCCGGCTCCGGAGGAGGGAAGTCCTGGAGCGGCGTCGGGTCCGGCGGCAGCGCGCTCTCGGGCGGAGCGGGGGACGGCTCGTCGGCCCGCCCGGTGCGCGGCGACGCAAGCGTGAGGAAGAACGCAGCAGCGGAGAAGATCGAGACGACGGCAGGGACGCGCTTCATCAGTGCGGCCCAGTGTAGAATGCAAAGTTCCGCCGCGTCGATCGCTATACGACGCGCCACTGCCGGGCGAGCTCGAGGGTCCGGGCATTCTCCCGTACGCGCTCGAGGAAGCTCTCTTTCCAGGCCGGGTCGTGGATCATCGCCGCGCGCTCGAGGATGCGCACCCTTGCCGTGGCAATCGCCTCGCACGCAGCCTCGTGTCTTCCGCTCGCCTCGAGCGCCTCGGCCAACGTCAGACGTACGTACGATTCACCCTCCTCGATGCCTCCGAGCGCATCGAGGATGTCGACGGCCTCCTGCGCCACGGTCGTCGCGGTCTCCGGCTTCGTGCCCGTGAGACGGACGCGCCCGAGGACCGCGAGACCATACGCCCGGAGCGGCGGCGTGAGGCCGAAGCTGTCGACCGCCGCGAGCGTCTCTCGCTCGGCGGCGTCGAGCTGCGCGTCCATCGAAAGGAAGAGCGCGCGATAGAGACGGGCAGCGCCTTCCATGCGGCGATCGCCCTGCGCCACGAAGGCCTCGATCGCCGCGTCCTCGCGGGCGATGGCGGCCTTGGTGTCGCCGAGGCGCGCGAGGAGCATTCCCATGTGGTGCCAGCTGCTCGCCGTCACGCCGGAGAGCCCCATGCGCTGGGCCGAGGTGAGCGCGTCGCCGAGGGCACGCTCGGAGTCCTTGTAGGCGCCGAGCTCCAGGCATGCTGCCGCGGCGCTGACGAGATACCTGCATGCTGCACGCGTATCGCCGGCCTGCTCGAAGTTGGAGATCGCGACGTTGTACAGGGAGAGTGCCGAGGCCGCGTCGCCGCCGACGTGGGCGCGATAGGCGCGCGTGCGGTAGACGTGGGCGACCGCGAGCGGGTCCTCGTCCTGCTTCTTGGACTGCTCGTAGGCCGCGTCGATCGTCCGAAGGAGGTCGTCCGCGGAGGGGTAGTTGCCGGCCGCCATGAGGACGCACGCGGCGCGCGTGAGAGCGACGAGGTGGGGAGCCGTCAGCTGTCCCGCGGAGCTCACGTCGCAGAGCTCGTCGACCGAGCGATGGAGATCGGTCTCGTCACCGAGGCGAGCCGCCGCTTCGACGGCCTCGCCGGCCGCGAGGAACCAGCGCCGCCCGCCTCGCGGCAGGAGATCGAGCGCCTGCACCGCACAAGCCTTCGCCGCGAGGTTCTCTCCGCGCCAGCGGTGGGCCTCCGCCTTGCGGAGCGCGAGGCGCCCGAGGACCTCGCCCTCGGCGCCGCAGGCGATGCCGGCGTCGGCGCGCTGCAGGCACGCCTTGAGGTCGTTTCCTTCGAGCGCCTGCGCGGCGGCGCGACGGTAGAAGGTGATCGCGCGCTTCGGCTCACCACCGCGCTCGAGGTGCTCCGCCAGCACGACGGCCTCGCTCTCGCCGACCTTCTCGAGCCACTGGGCGGCGAGCCTGTGACCGATGATGCGGTCCTTGTCGGTGAGCATCGAGTACGCGGCTTCGGCCACGAATGCGTGCCGGAAGACGTACTCCTGCTCGCCGCGAAACTTGGTCTCCTCCCGGCGGTTCACGATCTCGCGAACGCAGAGCTCGTCGAGCCAGGCCGTCACGTGAGCCTCGCGGTCCTCGCCGGCGAGAAGCGCGACGACGCCTCCGCGCCAGAACGTCTGCCCGAAGACGCTGGACGCGCGGAGGACACGCCGGGCCTCCGGCTCGAGCGCCTCGAGGCGCGCCTGGACCATCGTGAGTACGGTCTCGGGGAGCGCCATCGCCGCGAGCCCGCCTCGCGGTCGCGTGTCGCCGGGTCCGGTAGCGCGGGCGTCGTTGCGCTTGGCGGAGGGCACCCCCACCCACGACATCGAGACCGAGCGGATCAGCTCTTCGAGGTAGAACGCGTTGCCCCCGGCGGTCGAGACGATCTGGGCGACTGTCTCCTCGGTGGTTCCCTCGCCGAGCACCTGACGCACGAGCTTCTCGCTCGCCTTCTTGGAGAGCTCCTTCAGGCGCAGCTCCTGGACGCCTCGCTCCGCGAAGATGTCGGGGAAGAGGTCCTTCACCTCGGGCCGCGCGAGCGAGAGGACCATGAGCGGCTTGTCGTGGACTGCGCGGAGCGCGGAGTCGATGAACTTCACGCTGGGTAGATCGCCCCAGTGGAGATCCTCGAGGACGAGCACCACCGGCTGCGCGCTGCACTCTGCGAGGAGCCAGTCCTCGAAGGCGCGACGCATCTGGTCGCCCATGAGAATGGGGTCGTGGCGCGCCGCGCGAAGCTGAACGTCGTCCTCCTCGGGCATCGACACGCCGAGGATCTCGCCGAGGAACTGCGTGACGCGCAGCTGATCGCGCTGGGGCACCTGCCGCGAGACGCGCGCGCGGATCTTCTCGCGTTGCACGCGGGGCGGCTCGCCGTCCTGCGCTCCGGCCGCCGCGCGGATGATCTGTGCGAGGAGGCCGAAGGGGGAGCCCGCGCGCATCGGATCTCCGCGTGTCGTCCACACCTCGTGCGGGTCGCCGCGGTGATGGAGCATGCGAAGGAGCTCGTATCGGAGGCGTGACTTGCCGACGCCTGCGGGCGCCGTGACGAGCACCACGCGCGCGACGTCGTCGGCCACGCACTCGGCGAAGAAGCCCTCGAGCATGACGAGCTCGCGCTCACGGCCCACGCACGGCGTCGGCTTGCCGAGGAGCATGCGGCCCGCGTCGGCGGCGGCCTGCTCGCCGACGAGCTCGAGGCCGGCGCCCTCGGTCTTCACGGTGAAGCGCGAGTCGAGGAGCCCGGCGGTGACCTCGTCGATATGAATGGGCTGCTTTTTGCCCGTCGCGAGGTGGGCGACGTCGTCGTCCTGGCGATCCTTGAGCATGCGGATCGCGCGGTCGACGGCGTCGCCGATGGGGACGCGCTCCTCGAGCACCGCGCGACCCGTGGCGAGCACCATCGGCGCGTTCGGCGCAGCGGTTCGCATCGCCAGGACGCAGCGCGCGGCGCGCGTCGCCTGGTCGGTCGCGCTGTGACGGCCCGGGAGCGTCACGACGATCATCCCGCTGGGCAGCGACTCGAGCTGCGCGCCGAACGGCTGGATGGCCGCTCGCAGCTTCGCGGAGAGGGACTTCAGGCCCTGCCACGTGCCGTCGGCGATGGTCGACTCCTCCTCGGGCTCGGACGAGTGAGAATGCGAAGCGACGGCGACGACGCTGACGAGCCGCTGCTCACCGCGGGTGATCACGTCCGCGTGGCTGGTCGTCTCGCGCGTGACGAGCGTGCCCACCGCGTCGAGCGAGCCGAGCGCGGCGAGCTCGGCGGCGACGATGCCGCCGTCGGTCGGGCGCTGCATCGGATCCCGGGAGAGCATGCGCGCGAGCAGATCGTCGAGCGCAGGTGGGACGTCCTTGCGGATGTCGCGGACGCGCGGGGGCGCCTCGAAGAGCATCTTGGCGAGGATCGCAATCTCGTCGTCGCCGCCGAAGGCAGGCAGCCCCGTGATGCACTTGAAGAGGACGGCGCCGAGCGCGAAGACGTCGGCGCGGGCGTCGAGCTGCTTCGTGCCGCGCGCCTGCTCGGGCGCCATGTAGCCGAGCGTGCCGAGCATGACTCCGGTGTTGGTGATCGCACTCGCGCCGAGCCCCATGCGCGCGATGCCGAAGTCGATCAGCGCCGGGCGGTCGTACTCCGTGTCGCGGAGGAGGAGGTTGCCCGGCTTGATGTCGCGATGGATGATCCCCGTGGCGTGCGCCACGGCGAGCGTCTCGGCGATGCGCGTC
>JANXVA010000054.1 GCA_025351875.1 Myxococcales bacterium
AGGCCGCGCGCAGCCCCGAATGGGACGAGGCAAAGCAGCGTGAGCTCGTGCAGCCTTGCGCGGGAGATGCGCACGGCGCGGACGCCGTTGCCGCCGTCAGCCGCCTCGACCGCGCGGCCGAAGGCGCGATTCGCCGACAAACCGACGAGCTTGGACCCGTGCGTCGCGCGGTCGACTCGTTTATAAGGTAGCCCCCTGAATGATCCAGCCCCTCGCTTCTCTTCCCGGTGACTCGCAAGGCGCGCCGGCGCTCGCTCCTCCCGCGCCCCCGGCGCCCACGTTCGATGCCATCCCGCTGAGCCCCGACGTCCGCAAGGCAATCGACGAGCTGGGCTACGTGAACCCAACGCCCGTGCAGGTTGCGGTCTTCGAGCCCGCGACACGCGGCAAGAGCCTCGTCGTGCAGGCGCGAACCGGCACCGGCAAGACCGCCGCGTTCGGTCTGCCGATCATCGATCAGCTCATTCGCAAGTCGCAGGCCAACGTCCAGGCCTTGATCCTGACGCCGACGCGCGAGCTCGCGCTCCAGGTCTCGCGCGAGCTCGAGCAGCTCGCGAAGTATCGCGGCACGAAGATCATCGCCATCTACGGCGGCGCGCCGATGGGTCGCCAGATCGAGGCCCTCGAAGGAGGCGCCCAGATCGTCGTCGGAACGCCCGGCCGCGTGCTCGACCATCTCCGTCGGGGCACCTTCGATGCGCGCAACATCCGCATCTTCGTGCTCGACGAGGCGGACGAGATGCTCTCGATGGGCTTCGCAAAAGAGCTCAACGCGATCATCGAGCACCTCCCACCCGGCGAGCGTCAGGGTCTCTACTTCAGCGCGACGATCCCGCCGGACGTCGAGCGCCTCGCCAACAAGCACCTCAAGGATCCCGAGTACGTCACGCTCTCGAGCGATCAGGTCGGCGCGCTGCAGCTCGCCCACTTCGTCTATCTCGTGCGCGAAGGCGACAAGCGCTCCGCGATCCTCAACATCATCGAGGTCGAGGATCCGCAGAGCGCGGTCGTCTTCTGCAACACGAAGGACGAGACCGAGCGCGTCGCCGAGCTCCTGAAGAGCCGCGGCTACGAGGCCGACTGGCTCAACGGCGACCTCGAGCAGAAGGAGCGCGAGCGCGTCATGACCGCCACGCGCGAGGGCAAGCTCCGCTTCCTCGTGGCCACGGACGTCGCGGCTCGAGGCATCGACATCTCGCACCTCACGCACGTCATCAACGCGGACTTCCCGGAGTCGGCCGAGCAGTACGTCCATCGCACCGGTCGCACCGGCCGCGCGGGTCGTACCGGCACGGCGATCTCGGTGGTGGGTCCGAAGGACGTCGGCCACCTCTACATGCTGCGGCTCACGTACAAGATCCGCCCCATCGAGCGGATGCTCCCCACCAAGGGCGAGATCAAGACGCGCGCGGAGGCGGACCTCGTGAACTTCCTCGCCGAGGCCTACGCCGGCCGCACGGCCGACCCGATGCACCTCGCGGTCGCTCGCCGCCTCTTCACCCACGAGCAGGCCGAGTCGATCGTCGCAGGGCTCCTTGCCGATCACCTCGGAGCGAACGCGCCGGCCGACCCCGCGCAGGAGGCCGCCGACGCGCGCCGCGCCAAGAACCCGCCGCCGGTTCCCGTCGTCGTCGCACCGCGCGAGGATCGCCCGCGCCGCGATGAGCCACGCGAGGCGCCGCGCACGCTGCGCGACGGTGAGCCCCGCGACGATCGCCCCCGCGACGACCGCCCCCGCAACGACCGCCCGCGCGACGCAGGCGCTCCGCGCAACGACCGCCCGCGCGACGCAGGCGCTGCGCCCAACGATCGCCCGCGCGACGTAGGCGCTGCGCCCAACGACCGCCCGCGCGACGCAGGCGCTGCGCGCAACGATCGCCCGCGTGGCGACGGGCGCAGAGGCCCGTTCCGTGACGTGCCCCGCGATGGCTCGCGAGAAGGCGTCCCGCGCGACCGAGGGATGGGACCCCGCAATCCGAACGATGCGCCGCGCGAAGCGACGATGCGCGACCGCGATCGCGCGGCTGCCGCCGCAGCGATGCCTGGTCGTGAGGGCGTTCCGCAAGCGACGCTCTCCGAGTGGGAGCCGCCGGCCGACGAGGACGACGATCGTCCCATCCTGGCAGCAGGTGCCAACACCGCTCGACGCGCATCGAGCTCGCCGCGCGTCGACATCTCGGCGCTCGACGAGGCGGCCACCGTCGTTCGCATGCCGGTCGACGACGACGATGCCGTCGACACGAATCGTCACCCCCGCTTGCCGAGCCTGCCCGGCATCACCGAGGAGGGCGCCGCCACGTCGTCCACCTCGCCCGCGGCGGCGCGTCCGGCGGGCCGAGGCCCGGGTCGTCCAACCCGCGAGCGCGCTCCGCGCGAGCAGTCGCCCGTGACGCTTCCGCCGCGTGATCAGCGCGAGCCCCGCGCGGCACGCGAGCCCCGCGAGGCACGCGAGCCCCGCGAGCGCGAGCCTGATGGTCGTCCCGCGCCGAACGATCCGAGCCTGTCCAACATCTTCCTCAACGTCGGACGGCGCGACGGTGTGAACCCCGAGGAGCTTCTGGAGCTCCTCGCGGACGCCGGCGGCATCCCCGAGTCCGAGACGGGCAACATCCGCGTTCGCGACCGCATCACGTTCGTGACCGTGAAGAAGGAGCTCGCCGACCGCGCCATCCAGACCCTCGGAGGCCAGGTGATCGGCGGCCGCACCGTCGTCGCCGAGCCGGCGCGCGACAAGGCGTAGTTCTTCGTACCTGACGAGCACAGGCGCGGGCTGGTCACGGGACCGACCGCGTCAGCGCCACCTACATTGGATTTTTCCTCAAGTTCGGCCTCGCTTGCACGCGAGGCTCTCCTTCTATTGAGCGGGCCGATGCTCCTCGGGTAACTTTGACGTCATGTCTGCCGTCGCTGCCTCCGCAGCAGGCGCGTACGCCGCGCCGTCCTCGAAAACCTTCCGGTCGATCCTCGAGGCGCGTCGCGCCGAGAAGCGACGCCTCTCGCTCGATGACGCAATCGCCGTCCTCGTTCCTGTCTGCGTCGATCTGAAAGGACGACACGATCGCGGCGAGCTCCTGTACGTCCACCCGTCCGCCATCACGAGCGGGCCCGACGGCATGATGCGCATCGAACCCTCACTCGCCCTTGCGCCGACGGTGCACCGCGATCGCGCGGCGCTCGCGCCGGAGCTCGTGAAGTCGAACGCGGCCGGCGACGCGCGCGCGAGCGTCTTCGCGATCGGCGCGATGCTCTACGAGGCCGTGACCGGCTCTGCCGTCGGCCCCGGCATGCGTCGCCCTCGCGACGTCGACCCGAGCCTCCCCGAGTCGCTCGAGATGCTCCTCGGCAAGGCGCTCGTCGCCGATCCTGCGCATCGTCCCGACGACCTCGCGGCCCTTGCGAACGCGATGCACCACCTCGCGCCGATGAAGAGCATTCCGCCCCCTGACGCCGACGTCCACGGGCTCGACCTCGCGAACGGCCAGCCGGTCGACATCCGCATGTCGCTCCTGCCGCCCGAGGACGTGCAGTTCTCGATCGCCCCTCCCCCGTCCGGCCCGATCTCTGCGGCGCAGCTCCAGACGGCCGGTGCAGTGGACGTCCCTTCTGCTCAGGCCCGCGCCACGCGTGACCCGACGCGTCAGCTCGCGAACCTCAAGGCACGCCTCGAGGCCGACACGCGTCCGCGCTACGTCGTGAACAAGAACCGCATGGACCACGGTCCGTTCAGCGCGGTCGAGCTCCTCCAGCAGATCGCGTCGAACCAGTTCGTCGGCGGCGACATCCTTCGCGACGAGCTCACGGGCGTCGCGCAGAAGATCGAGGAGTGGGAGGAGTTCTCTCCCTTCGCGCAGCACGCGGGCATGCACCGCAACATCGCGCAGGAGAAGAAGGAAGTCGCGAAGGTCGAGAGCGCCGAGAAGAAGGCCGGCGCCGCGAAGTTCATCATCGGCGGCATCCTCGCCGTCGCGCTCGTCGTCGGCGGCGGCCTCTTCGTCATGAAGAAGGTCGGCGAGCGCAAGGGCGGCGGCGATCTCTCCGACGACCCGAACGCGGTCGACCTCTCCGGCGGCGGCTCGCTCAAGGGCGGCGCCAAGAAGGCCGGCAGCGGCGGCAAGGGCGGCGCGGGCGGGGGCGGCGGGGGCGGCTATCACGGTGGCGGCAGCTACGAGGCCGCGCTCAACGCCAACAACCAGGAGATCAGCATGGGCGGCGCGAAGGGCGGCCCCGATCTCAACGACGGGCAGCTCGGCGCTCCGATGCGAAATGCCTCGTTCATCAGCGGCTGCGGCGCGCCCGAGAGCATGAAGGTCACGGTCCGCGTCGCCGTCCAGAACGGCCGAGCCGTCGGCGTCAGCGTCTACCCGAACCCGCCCAACCCGGCCGTCGCCTCGTGCGTCGACCGCCACGTCCGCGCGCTGGGCTGGCCCTCGAACGCGAAGATGGATTTTTTCACGACCACCTACTGACGAGCTCGTCTGCGCACGAGCGCGACATGGAACGCGCCCTGCTACGCGGCCCCCATGGCACGAGCACCGCGCGCGCGTAAGGACGAGACCTCGAGCGATAGCGAGACGACCGAGGCCCCGGCGCAGGATGCCCCCGGCCGCGGAATCTGGTCGGGGTCGATCAGCTTCGGGCTGCTCCAGATCCCGGTGACGCTCTACACGGCGGAGCGGCGCGCGGAAGAGCTGCACCTCCGCCAGCTCGACAAGAACGACCTCTCGCCGATTCGCTACGAACGGGTCAACTCTGCCACGGGCAAGCCGGTCGAGTGGAAGGACATCGTGAAGGGCTTCGAGTACGAGCCCGACACGTTCGTGGTCCTCGAGCCCGACGACCTGAAGAAGGCCAACGTCAAGGCAACCCAGACCCTCGACATCCAGGACTTCGTCCACTCCGCCGAGATCGACCCCGCGTTCTTCGAGACGCCGTACTACGTCGTCCCCCAGAAGCGAGCGCAGAAGGCGTACATCCTCCTGCGCGAGGCGCTCAGGAAGAAGAACGCCCTGGCGATCGCCACGTTCGTGCTCCGCACGCGCGAGCACCTCTGCGCCCTGATCCCCGTCGGTGACGCCATCATGCTCGAGGTCCTCCGCTTCGGCCACGAGCTGCGCCGGGCGGAGGAGATGCCCTTGCCCGCCGGCAAGGACGTCGCGATCGGTGCACGCGAGCTGGACATGGCGGAGCGACTCATCGACGGGATGATGACCGACTGGGAGCCCGGGAAGTATCGCGATAACTTCTACGCCGACGTCATGAAGATGATCGAGGAGAAGGCCCGCACCGGCACCGTCAAGGCGAAGAAGGACCCGAGGCGCGGCGAGGTGGCGACCGACGTGGTCGACCTGCTCGATCTCCTGAAGAAGAGCGTCGTGCAGAGGGGCGGCCCGGCCCACGCGAACGACAGCCATCGCAAGCCCAAGAAGACGCGGCGGACGGCACGCAGCAAACACGAGGCCGCGTGAGACCGACGTCTGGATCTGCCCCGACCCGGAGGGCCACATCCAGGCGACGGGACGGGACGCGCGCGGGCGCAAGCAGTACCGCTACCACGCGCGCCCCCGGGAGATCCGCGAGGGGACGAAGTACGAGCGCGTGCTGCAGTTCGCAGAAGTGCTGCCGGCGATCCGCGCGAAGGTCGACGAGGACCTAGGCCTCAGCGGGCTCGCGCGCGACCGCGTGCTCGCGACGGTTGTTCGCTTGCTCGAGCTCACGCTCATCCGCGTCGGGAACGAGGAGTACGCGCGCTGCATCGCAGGGACCGACATCACCGCCAAGGACTTCCGCACGTGGGCCGGCACCGTGCTCGCCGCGAACGCCCTGCTCGCGCTCGCGAGCGACACGCCGACGAAGAAGAACATCACGGAGGCCGTGAGGAGCGTGGCGAGCCGCCTCGGCAACACGCCGCGCGTCTGTCGCAAGTGCTACGTCCATCCGGGGGTGTTCGGCGCATACGTCGAGGGGCAGCTCGTTTCCGCGCTGCAGCCACGCGCCAGCGACGGTACCCGCGAGCAGGTCGCGTCGCTCTCGTCCGCGGAGGCAGCGGTGCTCGGGCTCCTCCGCGAGCGCCTCGCCGGGAGGAAACCGAAGCCCAACAAGATGCCTGCTCGCCGTCACGCCGCATGAGGCGTTGGCGCGCCGACCTACGGAAGAACCCGAGGTCGGCGCCGTCCGATGCGCGCGAGGTGAGCGCCGATCAGGTGCCGGGCGGCCGCGGGATACACGCGGCGAGAGCGCCGCCGGCCACGAAGCACGTCGAGCCCTGGATGCAGTCCGCATCGCTCTGGCAGGGGAACGAGCACTTGCCGTACTGCACGTTGCACTTGTGGGTCATGCAGGATGAGTCGTTCTGGCACGGCAGGGCCGTCGGACCGGGAACGGCCATCTGACCGCCGCCGGGGGCCATTCCGGGCTGCTGCTGCGGGTAGGCGCCCGGCTGCTGCTGCGGGTAACCCTGCTGCGGGTAGCCCTGCTGCTGCGGGTAACCCTGCTGCGGGTAGCCCTGCTGCGGCTGGCCGTAGCCAGGCTGGCCGTAACCGGCCTGGTTGGGGGGCGGGGTTTCGTCCTTCTTACATGCCGGCAACATGGCAACGACGGACGCGAAGGTGACGGCGCCCACGAACACGGTCGAGATCTTACGCATGCATTCCTCCAAGCTAGGGTCGCCCGTGGTTCAAGCAGGTCGCGAACGGCCCGAGCGGGTGCACTACAACTATCGACGGGGACCCGGACCGTCAACGGCCGTGCGCGGG
>JANXVA010000062.1 GCA_025351875.1 Myxococcales bacterium
GCCGCGCACGAACCAGAGCAGCTCGTGCATGATCGATTTGACGTGGAGCTTCTTCGTCGTGACGAGCGGCAAGCCCTCGCGCAGGTCGAAGCGCATCTGGTGGCCGAAGATGCCGCGCGTTCCGGTACCGGTCCGGTCCGCGCGGTCCTTGCCGCGGTCGAGGATGGTACGGAGCAGATCGAGATACGGCTGCATCGGTACCGACTAGCTCTTCTTGCGGCGCACGAGAGCCGCGAGGCCGAGCGCGAGCATGCCGAGCGCGACGCTGGAGCTGCCCGACGAGCGACGCGAGGGCACCACCGAGCAGCCAGCGTCTGGGTCGTCGGTCGACGTCGACGTCGACGTCGGCGAGGCGGGCGGCGTGCCGACCTTCCCGCTCGTGCCGCCGCTGCTGCCGCCGCCGCCGTCGCTGCCAGCTTCGCTGCCGCCGTCCCCGCTGCCGCCGTCCCCGCCGTCGCCGTCGCCGGCGTCGGACGCGATGGCGGGGCCGCACGTTGCGGCGTTGCACATGCCGCTCGTGCACTGCTTCGCCGCCGCGCAAGCTGCGCCGTCGGCTCTCTTCGGTGTGCAGACCGGCGTGGCCTGCGTGGTATCGCAGAACTGCACCGAGGTGCAGTCTGCATCGACCGTGCAGTTGGCGGGCGGGCCGCACTTCTTGTTCGCCGAGCACGAGCCGCTCCGGCACACGACGCCCGCATTGGCCGTCGTGCACGGACCGGTTCCGTTCGCGTAGCCGCAGGCGTTGCCGGCCGTGTCACAGACGCCGCTCGAGCATACCGCTGCTCCCGCCACCGCGGTGCAGGCGCCGGTCAGCGCGGGCGTGGTGTGCGACGGGACGTTCGGGATCGTGACGCCGTTCGCGAGATCGCTCACGCACGCGGCCGGGCTCGCGCCCGTGTTGCACCACTCGTTCGCCGCGCACTGCGCGTCTGCCGTGCACGGCGTGTAACGCACGACGACGACGCCCGAGCCTCCGGTCCCGCCAAAACCTTCACACTCACCGCCGCCGCCGCCGCCGCCGGTGTTCGCCGCGGCCGAGCTCGCGGGCGCGTCGGGCGCCGCGTTCAGGTTGGGGTCGCGCGCGCCGGCGCCGCCGCCGCCGTTGCCGCCGAGGCCGTCGGAGAGCGACGGCGTGGAGTTCGTGTTGGCGCCTCCGCCGCCGCCACCCGCGTAGAACCTGGCCACACCGCTGATCGAGGACGAGAGGCCGACGCCGCCGTTGCCGCCGATCGTCGGGTTCGAATCGGGTTGCGCGGCCGTGGGACCGCCGTCGTCGCCGATCGCTGCGGCACCGCCGCCGCCGCCCGAGCCGCCGTAGCCGGTTGCGTTCGACTTGCCGCCGGCCGAGCCCTGACCCGCCGTGCCCGCCGAGGGAGCACCGATGTAGTCGCAGCCGGACCCGCCGCCCGAGGCGCCGTCTCGGCCAGCCTCCGCGTAGCCGCCGCCGCCGCCGCCGCCGGCCGCGGTGAACGCTCCGAAGGCCGAGCCCTCGCCGTCCGCTCCCGCGCCGCCGTTGGCGCCCGACTGCAGCGCGGCGGTGTTGCTCGCGCCGCCCGCGCCGACCTTGACCGTGAGAGCCGTGCCGCCGACGACCGTGAACGCGGCGTCCGTGACGAGGCCGCCCGCGCCGCCGCCGCCTTCTCCGCCGCCACCTCCACCTCCGACGACGAGGACCTGCACCTTGGTGACGCGGGTCGGAGGCGTGAAGCCATTCGCGCCGGAGAACGTGCCGACGGACGCGTACGTGCACACGACGTCCGTTCCGACGACGGTTCGCGTGCCGGTCCCGCAGTCGGCCGTGAGCGCGCTCGACACGGCTCCGAGACGTTCGGCGGCGGCGGGCAGGGTCGTGGAGGACTCACCTCCGCAGGCGACCATGCACAGCCCGACGGTGGCGCAGAGGACTCCCCAACTAGGACTCTTGATCGAAACGAGCTTCACGATGTCACCTCTCCCCTGGGCACGACTGAGTCGCGCAGTCTTGCGATGAAGCTACACGGCGTGTGCGCCTTCGGGGTCGTGTGCCGTGGCCCGCCGCCGACCGTTCCAGCTACGGTCTCGTCGGTGCAACACGAAGGATACATTCGTGCCGCACTTGTTACAAATCGTGTAACTTGCGAGGTCTCGAGACTTTGCTCGGGAATGAAAAGGAGCGGGTCCGGATGCAGCTGCGTCGAACGATACTTACGGCTCTCTGTTTGGGCACAGTCGCCCTGGGCGGAGCCGCGCTGCTCCCCGCATGCTCGTCGAGCGATGACTCCGGCGGCGGAACCACCGGCGACGCAGGCAACCCCAACATCGTCATCAACATCGACGGCAGCACGCAGAAGTGCGCGCCGGGCACGCGGAGTTGCAAGAGCGACACTGTTGCGACGGCGTGCGGTGCGGACGGGCAGAGCCAGACCGACCAGCCGTGCGGCGTGGGCCAGCGCTGCT
>JANXVA010000108.1 GCA_025351875.1 Myxococcales bacterium
GTGCGCCACGATGGGCGGGGCCGTGAAACGCCACTGTCACCGGATACCGCTCGCGGGGCTCCTCGAGCCGACTGCAGCCGAGGAAGGGGTAGATCTCGAGGGGCTCCCCTTCGACGGTCGCGCGGATCGGGGCGTAGTGAAGGAGCGCCACGCGGCGGTCCACGCGCAGCCGTGCGAGCGCCGACTCGAGCTTCAGTGCTTCGTCGAGCGCCTCCTTCACGAAGCGCTTGATCGTCGGCTCGCCCCACGGCCCCAGGGTTCCGCGCCCGAATCCGCCTGGAAAACCCTTGATCCCGGCGAAGCCGACGTCGTCGATGACGTGGCTGTCCCCGTCGAGGACGCGCACGCCCGCCTCGCTGAGCACGCGCACGACCTTCTCCGGATGGCCCGACTCGAAGTCGTGGTTGCCGAGAACCGCGAGCATCGGGATCCTCACGTCGGCGAGCTCCTTGGCAAGAACGACGGCCTCCTCGACGAGCCCGTAGTCGGTGAGGTCACCCGCGAGGAGCAGCACGTCCGCACGCCCCTCGAGCTGCGCGAAGTAGGGGCGAAGCGCTCCTGCCGACTCCTTCGTCACGTGGAGGTCTCCCACGGCCGCGATGCGCATGCGCCGTCGGCCGGCTGCGCTCTCTCCTTCGTCTGGGTCCGGCATGGTCGCGGCCTCGACGTCGCAACGATCGTACCTCGGCCGTGTCGCCTGCGGCACGGGCGCAGCTGTCCTGTTGGAACGGCGCTTGAAGAGGAGCGAGGTGATGCCGTCAACCCTCGCGCCGATCGAGAGTCCTCGTGATCGCTCCCCCCTGAGCACGAGGAGGATGATCACGACCCCAGCGCGACTGTTCTATGCCGACACACTCCGCACGTTGACGGACGCGAACGTCCCATTCGTCGTCGGTGGGGCGTTTGCGTTGAAGCATTACGCCGGCATCGCGCGAGGGACGAAAGACCTCGACGTCTTCCTCCTTCGTCAGGACGTGCCGCGCGCGCTCGAGGCGCTCGCGGCCAAGGGCTACACCACCGACGAGACGTTCCCGCACTGGCTCGCGAAGGCCTGGTGCGGGGACCACTTCGTGGACCTGATCTACGCTTCGGCCAACGGGCTGTGCCCCGTCGACGAGGAGTGGTTCTCCGCGGCGGTCACCGTGACCATCTTCGGCGAGCCAGCGCTACTTTGCCCTATCGAGGAGATGATCTGGAGCAAGTGCTTCGTCATGGAGCGCGAACGATTCGACGGCGCGGACGTCTACCACCTGCTCGCTGCCAAAGGAGAGAGCATCGACTGGAAGCGGCTCCTCGCACGCTTCGGAGACCAATGGCGCGTGCTCCTCGGACATCTCGTCTTCTTCTCGTTCGTCTATCCGCGCGAGCGAGAGCGTGTGCCCGAGTGGGTCACGGACGAGCTGCTGGGGCGCATCGCCCAGGCGCGCGGGGCCGAGGCGCTGTCCGTGTGCAACGGGACGCTTCTCTCCCGCGAGCAGTACATCGTCGACATCACCGAGCGCGGCTACGCCGACGCCCGCCTTCCACCGTTCGGCTCGGTCGCGTCCGAGGACATCCGGCGCTGGACGGAGGCCATCGGCAAGATCAAGTAGAGGGGAGAGGCGGCCGCGACGTCACAGGACGGCAAAGGGATCTGCGTCGGCGACGCTCGCCTCGACGAGCACATCCGGGAGGCGCTGCGCGAGCCGCCGAGCGTACGCGCGCACCGCTGCGCGCTCGCTGTTGGAGTGCAGCGTGGCGAGGATCGTCACTCCGCGACGCGCGGCCGAGAGCGCCTCGTTGTGACGGACCTCCCCCGTGACGAACACGTGAGCGCCGGCGGCGATGGCGTCCTCGAGGAGCTCGCCCCCTGCCCCGGCTGCGACCGCCACGCGCGTGGCCTCCACGTCGAGCGGACCGGACGCGAGCACGTGAGAGAGCCCGAGCCTGGCCTTCACGCGCGCGACGAGCTCGCGGCGCGAGACGGACGCGACCGAGCCGATGCGACCGAGCCCGATCCCGGCAGGCTCGGCGCTACTCCCCTTCCCCGTGAACGGCCGCACGGCCGTACGCTCGGTGGCGCTCACACCGCACTGATCCGCGAGAAAGTCGTTGGTGCCGTCGCGGGCGACGTCGAGCGACGTGTGCGGACTGTAGAGCGCGATGTTGCGACGTATCGCGTCCGCCCAGAGAGCGTCGTGGGGCACGCGCTTCACGGACGCGAAGATCGGCGGGTGGTACGCGACGACGAGCATAGCCCCGGCGACGACCGCCTCGGCAGCGACCTCGGGCGTGTAGTCGACGGTGACGAGCACCCTCGCGACCTCTGCGCGCGGGTCGCCGACGAGCAGACCCACGTTGTCCCAATCCGAAGCGTAGCGCAGGGGCGCGAGGTCCTCGAGAACGGTGAGAATGTCGGCGAGCCTCATAGCTTGAAGAAACTCTTGATCTGGCTGATGAGGCGCTTCGATCGATCCTGCATCGGCTCGATCATCGTATCGCGGCTGTCGGCGACCGCCTCGAGCTCCGCCTGCCGCGAGAGGAGCAGCTCGCTGATCTTCTCGATGACGCCCGTGTTCTCCGCGAGCGTGGAGTGGAACGCCTCGTGGCTGACCACGATGAGCTCGCACTCGTCCGACGCTCGCACGGTGGCCTTCCGCTGCTCACCCGTCATGAGGCCCATTTCGCCGAAGAATTTCCCGCTGCCGAGGCGAGCGATCTCTCGCGCGGAGCGGTCCTCGCGCGGCAGCTCCACGACGACGGTGCCGCGGTCGATGATGTACAGCTCGCCCGAGCTCTCGCCGAGGGACACGATGACCTCCCCGGGGGCGTAGAGGCGAACGACAGCCGCCGCGGCGAGCGCGCGATGTGCCTCGGGCGGGAGAACGTCGAGGAAGTCGACGCAACGCAAGACCCGGTCGCGGCGCTCCAGCTCGCGCTCGAGCGAGCGACCACGGCTCTCCTCCGACACCGCGTGCATGTGGACGGTGCGCTGCGGAAAGGGGATGTGCACCTCTCCACGCTGCAGCGCGTACCAGATGCGGTCGCGCACGTGTCCGTCGACGCGGTCGCGTCCGGCGAAGTCGTCGCTGAAGAAGTAGATGGCGTACTCGAGGCCGCTCTCGCCGAAGTTGCGCGTCTGCACCCAGGGGGCGGGATCCGCGAGCACGCCGGGCGTCCCGTCGATGGCGGCGAGGATCGCGTCGTGAACGCGCCTGGGCGACGACTCGTAGGGTCCGGTCACCGTCACGGTGCGACGCGAGATGTTCGAAGGCCGCGAGTAGTTCCGGATGGGGGCCTTCGCGAGGAGCGCGTTCGGGACGATCAGCTCGACGAGGTCGCTCGTGATGACGGTCGTGGCGCGCCAGTTGACCTCGGTGACCTGCCCTATCTGTCGCGGGTCGGGGTCGAACTGGATCCAGTCACCGACCTGGAACGGCCGCTGCATCTGCAGCGCGAGCCCGCTCACCATGTTCCCGAGCGTGTCCTGGAGCGCGAGACCGACGACGGCCGTGAGGAGCGCCGACGTGGTGAGGAGCGATCCCGGCTCGACACCCACGGCGCGCAGCGTGAGCATCAAGACGATGACGTAGACGACCGCCTGGGTCAGATCGCGAAAGATCCGGGGCGGCGCGCGATGGGTGCGACGGCCGAAGACGACGTCGACTGCGAGCAGGACGAGGCTGCGCCCGCACGAGGCGAGCAGGAAGAACGTGTAGAGGAACGAGAACACGCGCGCGACGTTCGCGTTCGACTCGAGCACGGCCGCGAGGAGGCCGAACAGACCCGCGAGGAGCAGGTACGCCAGCGGCAGTCGCGTGCGCGGTTTGTCGTCCTTGCCGAGCAGGAACTGCGCGAGCGCGAGCAAGCCGATCGCGGTCGCGATTCCTACGACATCGACGGAACGGTCGATTTTTCCGAGCCCGAGCAGCGTCTCCAAGCGGAGCGCACGGTACCACGCTTCGGCGCCAGACAGCCGGCCCCTCGATGCTGTCGCTCAGGCTCAGACAGCCCTCAAAAGGGCGAAACCCGAGTCAGAGCGCGACGCCGAGCCGGAGGCGAAGGTTCGCGCTCGAGTCACCGAGGAACCAGGCGACGAGCTCCTTCATCTTCTCGCGGGGCGACAGATCGCTGGGCGACTGCGCTTCGAATGCGATCGCGGCGCGTGCGGCCTCGAGGTCGCCGGCGAGCAGGAGCCCCGCCCGCGACGCAGAGACGTCCGCGCGCTGCGACCAGCGCATGACGTCGAGCTTGCCCGTCTTGGTCATCGCGTCGTTCACGGCGTAGGCAATGCGCGCGATGTCCTCGCGCTTGAGGCGCTCCTTCAGCGGGAGATCTCCGGGCTCCGTCTGCTCGGTGGCGATCCGTGCGGCCGACTGCGCGAGCGCCTTGAGCTCGGTGATCGACGGGCAGAGCGCTCGCGCGAGGAGCGGCGGAGAGATCTCGAAGACCCGCTTGCCGATCATGAACGCGATCACGTCGGCCGCCACGCCGCCGAGCGCCGGCGGGTGGGCGATGAGCGAGGCAGGCTTGGTCGCCGCCGCGACGAGCGCGGGGCCGGCGCCCTTCCGCCCGAACACGCGAGCCGGGGGAGCGCCGAGGATGAGCCCTGCGCGCGCGACCGCCTTGGCGAGCCACTCGTGCCCCTTGAGCGCGGGCCCGGGATGCCCGAGGCGCTCGCGGATCGGAAGACGCGAGATGGCCAGGTCGACGACGGCCGGCGCGATGACCTCGAAGATCTCCGTGAGCGCCGGGTCGAGCTCCTGGTGGAGCAGCTCGCGATAGCCGTCCTGCCCGAGGTCCTGGACGATCGCCTCGATCGGCGGCTGCGGATACGAAGCGCGCAGCCCCTGCGCCCCCGCGTGCTGGATGCCGAGAAACCTCATCGCGGACGCGACACAGAGGGCGCGATCACGAGCGCCCTGCGCGATGAGCAGATCGAAGAGCGCGGGATAGGGCGCCGGCTGGAGCGGCTCACGGAGAATGCGCTCGAGCGTGATCGCGACGGCGCCCTGGCTCTGCCCGGTGTGCGACAGGAGCTCGCGCAGGATCGTCTGCGACTGCTCGTCGTCCGGCCGCAGGTGGACGGCGGCCTGGTAGGCGGAGATGGCGTTCTGCGGCTGGCCGAGGCGATCGCGATAGACCAGGCCGATTTGTTTGTAGAGTGCATGCTGTAGCCCGACGTCACGCTCGCCACCGGCCAGCGCTCGCACGATCATGCGCTTGTACATCTGCTCGAGCCCGAGCCAGTCGCGGTCCTCGGTGAGGATGCGCACGATGTTCTCGAACGCAACGAGCTGCGAAGGGTCGACGTCGAGCGCCTGCTCGTAGAGCTGCAGCGCGCGACCGCGATCGGCCAGCTCGTCCTTCGCGAGGTGGGCCATCGTGTAGAGGGTCTTCGCCTTGCGTGCAGGATCGGAGTCGCTCTCGGCGATCGAGCGGAGAACGTCGAACAGAGACGCCCACTTCGCGAGCTTCGGATAGAGCGCGAGGAGCTTGTGCAGGATCGGCAGATCGTGAGGCCTCAGCGCCCGCGCCTCCTCGTAGACCTCGGCGGCGAGCGCATCGCTCTGCGCCTTGTTCTGGAACTGATCCGCGATGCTCACGAGCGTCGTGAAGCGCGCTTCGAGATCCGGGATCACCTGGGCGAGCTGCCGCTTCAGGCTGAGCGCCGCGACGGGATTGCCGGAGGCGGTGTGATGCTGCGCGAGACCGGCGAGCGCCGAGGAGTGCTCGGGCGCCTCGAGGAGCACGTCGTCGTAGAGGACGGCGGCGCGGTCGGCGTCCCCGGTGAGCGCGAGGACGTCCGCGAGCTCTGCGCGGGCTTCCACGGAGAGACCGTCGGGCGCGTCGGCGATCGCCACGAGCGCGTCACGCGCGCCGAGCACTTGGGGGTCGGCGCGCATCGGGACGGCGGCCGCGATGAGCATCTCCTTGGCCTCGATCGAGTCTGACCGCAGGTTGTACGCCGCCAGCGTCGCTACGAGCGCACGGTCTGGCTTTCCGAGCGCCGTCGCCACGCGGGCCTGCGCCCGACGGAGCATCAGGATGCGTTCGTAGTCCTTGTCGCGATCGGCCGCCGAGATCGCGACCTCGCAGAGCGGCTCGGCGTCGGCGTAGCGGCCCTCCTCGATGAGCGCGGTGACCAGCGCGACGGCGGCCGTCTCATTCGTCGGGTCCGCCGCAGCGGCCGCCTCGAAGGCTTGCCGCGCGCCGCGGTGGTCGCCCCTCTTCGCGCGGGCGTCGGCGAGCTCGACGTAGGCCGAGGCGCGCGCGCGAGGCGTCTCGGTCTTGCGAGCGCGCTCCTCGAGGTAACGCTCGGTACGCGCGGCATCTCCCTCGGCGCGTGCGTCCCAGAGCAGCGCGTTCCAGGCCGCCTGGCTCGACGGGTCGGCGGAGACGGCGCGCTCAAAGTGATGCCGGGCCGACGACGCGTCGACCGGCACGAGCAGCTGGCCAGCGATGACGTGCATGCGGGCGCGGACCGAAGGCGCCGGCGCGAGCTCGGCAAGGCGCTCGCGGTAGTGAACCGCCGCGCGCACGTCGCCGAGCTTCTCCGTGAGGCGCGCGAGCTCGGTGAGGACGGTCTCCTCCTCGGGCATCGTCTTCTGCAGACGCTCGTAGGTCTCGACGGCGGCGCGGACATCACCAAGCTTCGTTTCCAGGACGGAGCCGAGCCGCTCGAGGCGCGCGACGCGAAGGTGAGGCTCGGTCGTCGACAGCACGGCGCGCTCGAGGACGACGACGAGCTCGGGCCAGGCGCGCGCTGCGCCGTACGTGCGCTCGAGACCGTCGAGCGCGAGCGCGTGGGTCGGTGAGATCGCGATGATGCGCTCGAGCGTCCTGGCCGCGAGCTCGGGCTTCCGGAACTCCTCCTCCTCGATCTTCGCGAGCCAGAGGAGGATGGTGATGCGCGCGGCGTCGTCGACGTCCGCTTCTGCCTGACGCCTGAGCACGTCGGCGATCGCCGTCGTGTCGTTCTCGCGGATCGCGATCTGCTCCAGCCCGCGGAGCGGGTCCATCGAGCGCGGAAACAGCTTGTGCGCGGCCGCGAAGTGCTTCTTGGCCTCGGCCAGGCTGAAGGAGCGCTCCTTCTCCTCCGTGTAGCGCGCGGCCATCATGAGGTGAATGCGCGCGCGGTCGTCGGTGCGGCGCGCCGAGAGCACGGCGAGGTCGAGCTCGTCGAGCTCACGCTTCAGGTCGCCGTGCTCCCGAGACAGCGCGGCCTGGAGCATGTGCAGCTGCCAGTGGGTCGAGTCGAGCGTGCGGATGCGCTCGAGCCACTGACGCGCGAGGTCGGGATCGGGCACCTCGCGCGTCAGCCAGCGGACCATGGCCTCGGCGTAGGCGATGGCCCGCGGTGTCACCGCCTCGCGACTCGCGAGCGCGCGCGTGGTCTCGAGGATCTCCGCCCAGCGGCGCTCGGCGGTGACGAGCGGCTCGAGCACATCGAGGATCGCGTCGAGCGTCGGGTCGGCCTTCCAGGCTTCCGTGAGCGCGTCGATCGCCTGGCCCGCGTCGCCGAGGTCATCGCGAAAACGCCGCGCGACGTCGACGAGGATCTCGGCGCGCTCGGCCGGCTCGGTCGCGCCCTCGAGCGCACCGAGCAAGGCTTCGATCTGAGCGGAAGCAACGCTCGCGCGTGCCGACACGCGCAGCTTGTTGATCGATCCCTCGGAGTCGCCGTTGCCCGGCATGCGCCGCCCGATCCTACCTTGGACGGCGGCGAAAGAGTCGACCCATGGTCGCGCTCTCCCACTTCGTGCCAAAGAGGCTTCAGCGGCACGGCGGATCGGCCTCGTTACCCGGCTGAACGGCGCCCCGAGTCCCCCGCGGCACGCAGGAGCTGCGCTTCGGCCCTTGACGATCGGCCCGGACGGCGCAATGTATCCAGTGGTCACTTTGGTTCGGCGCGCCCGCGTCCCGAGCCAGCGATACGATACCCACTCAATGTGACCAATGGTTACATAGCCCGACGAGAGGAGATGAGGTGATGGACGAGACGAACCCGAACGCATCGCTCGATGGGTACATGTACGACCGCCACGCTCGGCCGCGCCTGGAGCGTCAGGACGAGTCGCGCGGGTCTTCGCACGTGCCGGACGGTACCCTTCGGCGCATCGAGACCCCGGACGGCGTGACGCTCGGGGCGACGGTCTGGGATCCGCCCGGACGCGCGCGCGACCATGTGCTCGTGATCGCCTCCGCGACCGGCGTGCTCCGCGGCTACTACGCCTCGTTCGCGGAGTGGCTCGCGTCGCGCGGCTTCGCGGTCGTGACGTTCGACTACCGCGGGATGGGGGACTCGCGCGTCGGAGCCGTGGAGCTGGCACGCGCGGGGGCGCCCTCGATGCACGCCTGGGGCGAGCGTGACCTCGCCTCCGTGCTCGCGTGGGCGGGCACGACGCTGGGCAACGGACGAGCCGCGCTGCTCGGCCACAGCGTTGGAGGGCAGCTCGTGGGGCTCCTCCCAGAGCACGCGCAGTCGCGCATCTCCGCGCTCGTCACCATCGGCTCGCAGAGCGGCGACTTCCGCCTCTGGCCGCTCCCTGCGCGCCTCGCGATGGCGGTCCTCTGGTACGGAGTCGTGCCCGGCGTCACGCACGCGGTCGGATACCTGCCCGGGGCGCTAGGCATCGGAGAGGATCTGCCGGCCGGCGTCGCGCTCGAGTGGGCAGAGTGGTGCCGTACGCCGGGCTACCTCGTCGGCGAGGGCTTCGCGTCGCGCCGCGAAGGCTTCGCGCGCCTCGAAGCGCCGGTGCTCGCCTACGGGTTCGACGACGACGCCTACGCGCCACGCGCCGCCGTCGACGCGCTCCATGCTCTCTACGTGGGGGCGCGCATCGAGCGGCGTCAGCTCGGGCGCGATGACGGGCGCTTCGGTCACTTCGGCTTCTTCCGCGCGCGTCATCGCTCACTATGGGACGACGTGGCCACGTTCCTCGAGGCAGAGGTCCCGAGCGGATTGACGCCGTGAGCTTCGGCATGTTCGTCTCGGGCACGATGAGCGTGCGGGCCGCCTCGACCGAGAAGACGCGAGCGAAGAAGCGCGCCTACCACCACGGCGATCTCGCGCGCGCGCTCGTCACCGCCGCGCTCGAGATCATCGGCAAGCGCGGCCCCGAAGCGTTCACCCTGCGCGAGGTGGCTGCCGCCGTGGGGGTCACCCACGGCGCCGCGTACCGGCATTTCGCCGACAAGGAGGCGCTGCTCGCCGCGGTCGCGGAGGAGGGCTATCGCGGCCTCGCGCAGAAGCTCGCGAGCGCGGTCCACGGAACCGCAGCCGATCCGTCGCCGCGCGCACGCGTCCGCGCGCTCGGCGGCGCGTACGTCGAGTTCGCGATGGCGCGCCCGGCTCACTATCGCGTGATGTGGGGTCCGCGCGTCAACGAGGACGGTCGCTTCCCTTCCCTCGAGGTGGCGATCTCCGAGGCGTTCGCGCTCGTCATCGCCGAATTCGAGCGCGGTCAGGACAAGGGCGTGTTCCGCGACGAGCCCGCGCGCGATCTCGCGGTCGCCTTCTGGGTCGCGGCGCACGGCTACATCGAGCTCGTGCTGCGCCGTCGGCTGAAGGTGAGGTCCGAGGCCGTCGCCGTCGCCTAC
>JANXVA010000128.1 GCA_025351875.1 Myxococcales bacterium
GCCGCGCAACCCGACGCGAGCGCGAGCGCGCCCGCTGCGAGGAGGATGCAGACGCAGGACGAGGACCTCGAAGCTGCGTTCATCTCAGCCGCCGTCCTTGCCCAGCGAGCGCTGGATGACCTGTTCCTGGATCTTCACGACCTCTTCGAGGAGCTGGATCGCGTGCTCGCGTGCTCGCGCGGCCTCGGCGGGCTTGCCGGCGTCGGCGAGCTGCGCGCCCCGTGCCTCCTCGACGAGGCCTTGCACCTCCACGAGATGACCGCGGAAGTACGTCGCCTCGGCGACGTGCTCGAGGCCGCTCTTGACGGCGACGGCCGCGCGCTCGAGCTCGCCGTTCTTCAGGCGCAGCTCTGCGAGGCGCGCGTAGGCGTCGGCGAGGACCTCCTCGACCTCGGGGGGCGGGGGCTGGCCCGCCTTTCGCTCGGGGTGCGGTCGCTGCGCGGCGACGAGACGATCCATCGCGGCGCCGGCGCCGGCGAGGTCGCCGCTCTCTTCCTTCATGTTCGCCTCGTGATGAAGCGCGCGTGCCTCGGAGAGGAACGCCATGATCTCCGTGTCGACAGGCGCACCGTCGTCGCTGCCCACCTGCCGCGAGCACGAGGGGGCGAGCCCGGAGCCCGCCACGAGCGCGAGCAGGAGCGTGCAGAGTGCAGCCATCGTGAGGGAGCGGCGGGTCATCGGACGCCCCACTTGGTGAAGCGGTTGTCGCGGAAGTCCGAGGCGCGTGCCGAGGCGATGCGGTCGATGCGTGCGCTCGTCTCTCCGGCCTTGAACGGCTCGGAGAAGAGGGGCTGGGTCGTGCGTGCCTGGGCGAGGGGAGCCTCGTTACCGTGCAGCGGCGCGGTCGTGACCACGAAGACGATGCTCGCCGCGAGCGCGAGCCCGCCGGACACGACGCCGAAAGCGACGCGAATCACCCGAGCCCGTGCCGTACCGAGGGCGACCACGCGCGCTGGCATCTTCGCGAGGGCGACGTCGATGATCGCCTGGTGTGTAGCGAGGTCGAGCTCCGACGGAGAGAACGCCGCGCGGAGGGCCCGCGCGAGCTGCGCCGCTTCGGGGTCGCCTGCGCGAGGCTCATGCTTTCGCGCGAGCGAGTCGCGTAGCGCGACCGCGAGCACCTGCTCCTCGGCGGAGGGGGTGGCGTCGAGGACGGCGCGGCTCTCGTCGACCGAGATCGCGGCCGGGTCCCACGCGGCACGGAGCGAGAGTGCGAGCTCGACTTCGGGCGACGTATCCGCAGCGAGCAGACCGCTGCCCGAGCGCTCGAGCGCGTCGCGAAGACGCTTCGAGGCCGCGACCTCTTCCTCGGAGGGAGGAGCGTCGGGGTGCGGTTCGGAGTCCGGCTCGTGCCGGTCGTCGTCGCGGTCAGACATCGCCGTTCCCTTTGGCTTCCTCGGATGCAGCCGACACGCCGGCTTCCAGCGTCTTCTTGAGCGAAGCAATCGCCCGATGCAACAGCACGTCGAACGTCGCCGGGGTCACGCCGAGCTCGGTCGCGACCTCCTCGCGTGGGCGCTCCTCGAGCACACGTAGGCGGATCGCGCGTGCGTACCGCGCGTTGATGCGACCGAGCGCCTCCTCCACCTTCCGGCGAGCGGCCTCGCGATCGCGCTGGTCGCTGATCTGCTGCTCGACGGGCGTCGTCGTCTGCGCCGCGTCGATCTCGCGCGCGAGGTCGTCTTCCTCGAAGAGGACGAGGCGCTTCCTGGCGCGGAGCTGGTCGAGCGCGATGCGGAGCGCGACCGTCCTCAGCCACGGGTAGAACCCGACGTTCTGCCACGTGAACTTCGCGATGTTGGCGACCACCTTGGCGTACGTCTCGGCAAGCGCCTCCTTCGCGGCGGTCTCTGTCCCGAGGCGCGGCAAGAGGACGCTGCGATAGAGGCCCGGGCCGTACTTGTGGAGGAGCTCACCGAGGGCGACGCGGTCGCCGCCCTGTGCGCGATCGACGAGGACATGGTCGGCGGCATCGGACTCGGCGCGACGTTTCTGCAGCTCGGGGTCGAGCTCCTTGCGCGTATCGCGAGGGTCCCTCGCAGCGCGAGAGGCCGTCGCTGCGTCGTCCGCGGTCTCCGGCACGGAGCGCAGCATACGGCGGGCCAGGGGCGGCCGGCCCAGCTTTTCCCACGGCGAACCAGGGACGTCCCATGGCCGGAGGGTGAGGAGCAGGGGGGTGGCGCAGGTCACGGAAGGAGAACGCACGGCCAGTCCCGGCCTTACATGACGGGCCTCCGCAGGGCGCGGACGTCCTGGCGGTGCCGTGTTAGAGGGCGTTCCATGAAGAGCCGGAGCTTCGGCGCCGTGACCGCGCAACACCTCGCTCACGCCCCTCGATCCCCTCGACGCGCCCGCAGCCGCGCCGTGAGCGCGACCGTCGCGCTCGCGCTCACCGCCGCGGTCTCCCTGGTGTCCGCCTCCGCCCGCGCGGACGTCGCGATCCCTTTTACCCGCACGGCGCTGCCCAACGGCATGGTCGTCATCCTCCACGAGGACCACGCCGTGCCCACGGTCGTCGTGAACGTGTCCTACAACGTCGGGTCGCGCTTCGAGATCACGCGCCGCACGGGGTTCGCGCACCTCTTCGAGCACCTCATGTTCATGGGAACGCGGCGAGCGCCCACCAAGGCTTTCGACGCCTGGATGGAGGCGGCCGGCGGCTGGAACAACGCGTGGACCAGCCAGGACCGAACGGACTACTACGACGTCGGCCCGCCGACCTCGCTCGACCTCCTCCTCTGGCTCGAGGCGGATCGACTGCGCGACCTCGGCCCGCTGATGACGCTCGAGAAGCTCGACGCCCAGCGCGAGGTCGTCAAGAACGAGCGCCGCCAGACGAGCGAGAACACGCCCTACGGCAAGGTCGAGCTGCGCCTTCCCGAGCTGATGTACGGCAACGACCATCCGTACCATCACCCCGTGATCGGCTCACACGCCGACCTCGAAGCGGCGACCGTCGACGACGTGAAGGAGTTCTTCGCGAAGCACTACGACCCCGCGAACGCGTCCGTCGTCGTCGCCGGCGACTTCGATCCGAAGCACGCGAAGGACCTCGTCGAGCGGTGGTTCGGGAGCATCCCGTCGCGCGGCCCCGCGGCCGATCCTGGCGCCCCAGGGTTCTCGGACACGAAGACCACGCTCACCTCGGTCGTCCGCGAGACCCTCGAGGACGACGTCGAGCTGCCGAAGGTCGTGATGGCGTGGCAGAGCCCGCGGCACTTCGGCCCCGGCGACGCCGAGCTCGACCTGCTCGCGACCGCGCTCGCCACGGGCAAGGCGAGCCGCCTCTACAAGGCGCTCGTCTACGAGCAGAAGCTCGCGCAGACGGTCTCTGCGACGCAGGAGTCCTCCTTTCTCGGCTCGCGTTTCACCGTCGACGTCATCGCGCGGCCGGGCGTGTCGCTCGACAAGCTCGAGGC
>JANXVA010000138.1 GCA_025351875.1 Myxococcales bacterium
GATGGCGCCCTCGAACCGGAGCGCTGCTGCGGCCGCGGGCGAGAAGCCCTTCGTGAGCCCGTCCGTCTGCGTTACGTACTGGGCCAGGAGGGGCAGAGTCGAGGGGTTGGGGAATCCCTTGAATACGATGGCGCCGTTCGCGTCTTTCCTCAGATCGCTCGGAAACGGGTGATCGAAGAAGGCCTTGTCCGACAGTGCCTCCAGCGATGCTGGTGCGACGAACAGCGAGCGAACGGGCTTCGCTGTCGTCGAAGGGCTCGATGACTCCGACCCACAGGCGCCACACACGACTACGAAGAGCAAAGGCAACGTGGAGTGACGCATCGCGGAACGGATATACCACCCGGGTTCACCCGAAAACGAGCACTCCTCGAGAGACCTCACTACCATCGCAGTCTGCGTCCTCCGACAAGGTGGCGCTCTTTCGCCTGCTTACCAAGGAGACTCCCCCATGATCGTCGATAGAGCTCGGTTCCTTCTTCTCACGACCGCCCTCTCGGCAGCCACCGCGGTCGCGGCATCGGCCAGCGGCTGTTCGGCCACGAGCGACGCGAAGGACAGCGGCACGACGGAGACCATCCCCGTCGACGGTGGTGCCGACGGCTACACCGCGGACGCGTATACCGGCGACAGCTCAACGGAGGACGGCGGCGCGTGTCTCGACGACACCGGCCTCGCTCCGACCTGCGAGGGCGCTGCGCTCGACTGCGCTTCGATCTGCACGCACTACATTCCGATCTTCAAGAAGGGCGTGGGCCGCGCGATCACCGAGTGCATCATCAAGCTCCCGACCTGCGAAAGCGCCGACGTGGCGCTCGCCAAGTGCGTGGACGACGCGCTCGCCGCGGTGTGTCCCGACCCGACCGCCGAGGACTTCTGCGCGCCGCTCGCGACCGCGTGTGGTCCCGGCGACGGCGGCGTGGGCTCCCTCCCGCTCGCCAAGTGCAACCCGGTCGCCGCAGGCCTGAACGCCCAAGGGCGGACCGAGCTCAAGGCCTGTCTCAACGACGGCATGGACGCCGGCTACTGCGTGGCTGATCCGGACATCTGCATCAACGCCAGCAAGTAGGTCGGGTGCGGCGCACACGACACATCCTCCCGAAGGTCGGATAGTGGCATGATGGGGGCGTGATCGCTTCGCGACGCGTCCCCGTTCCTCCTGCCTGGAGCGTCCAGCTCCAGACGGTGGGCATCACCGGAACCAACGGGAAGACGACGACGACCGCGTGGGTCGCTGCAGCGTTGCGTCGGCTAGGCGCCGGACCGGTCGCGCGCGCCACGACGGTCGGCTTCTTCCTCGACGACGAGCGCCTCGAGATCGAGAAGAGCTACACCGGCTTCGTCGACGGGATGCACACCTGCTTCGAGCGCGGTGGCAAGCACGCCGCCGTCGAGCTCACGAGCGAAGCCCTCGCCAAGGGCTTCGCGCGCGCGTGGCAGTGCAACGTGGGTGTCTTCACGAATCTCACCCACGATCACCTCGACGCGCACGGCAGCCCCGAGCACTACCTCGCGAGCAAGGCGCAGCTCTTCGTGTCGCTGCGCGCGGGCGCGACGGCGGTGCTCAACGCCGGCGATCCGGTCTTCGAGCTCTTGCGCGAGATCCTGCCGGAAGGCGTGAAGGTGCTCTCGTACGCGGTGCCGTCACGCGGTGAGGTGCAAGGCACGCCGGATCTCGTGTCGCGGTCGGTCGACGTGTCGTGGGGTGGGACGACGGTCGCGTGCGACGTACGCGATCCGGCCTCCGGTCTACCGCGTGAGGTGCGCGTTCGCGCCATCGGGGAGGTCTACGCGGAGAACGCCCTCGCGGCTCTTCTCGGCGCCGTCGCGGCGGGAGTGCCCGCCACGGACGCATGCGCGGCGCTCGCGGAGGCGCCGCCGCCTCCTGGTCGCTTCGAGGTTGTCCACCAGAAGCCGTACGTCGTCGTGGACTACGCGCACAGTCCCGATGCGCTCGCCAGAACCGTGCAAACTGCACGTAAATTGGCCGATGCCGGCGGCGGCAAGCTCATCGTCGTCTTCGGTGCCGGCGGCAAGCGCGACAAGGCGAAGCGTGGCCCGATGGGCGAAGCCGCCCGCGCCGCGGATCGCGTGATCGTCACGTCCGACAATCCGCGCGACGAGGACCCGGCGGTCATCGCCCGCTCGATCGCGGAGGGCCTGCGCGGCCACCCTGGCGTCACGACCGAGCTCGATCGCGGCAAGGCCATCCGGGCGGCGATCGCATCGGCGAGCGAGTCGGACATCGTGCTGATCGCCGGAAAGGGCCACGAGACGGAGCAGATCGTGGGCTCGGAGGTTCGCCATTTTTCCGACGTCGACGTCGCGACCGAAGCGCTCGCCGCGCGGCGCTAGCTCTCTCTCACTTCACGAACTCCACGGTCGGCGGCGGCGGCTTCGGCGGCGGGCCGTGGCTCTGCGGACCGTCGTGCGTCGCCCACCACGTCATCAGGAAGACGAGCAGCGCTGCCGTCAGCGCGAAGAAGACGCGGGCCGTCGGGTCGGGCTCGATGCGCGCTCGGAGGAGCTCTGCCGCGCGCTTCACGTCGTCGTCCTTCGTCTTCGAAGCGAGCTCGGGTGCGCCGGTGCGGACGGTCGCGTAGTCACCCGCGGCGAACGCGGCGACGAGCGTGGCGAGCTCGGGGTCGTTCGGGAAATCGCTCGCGAACGCCGGGAAGCCCCACGACCCGCGCGATCTCTCGTAGGCGTCGAACTTCGGTTCCGGTCGATACGTCATGGTGCCATGCCCGCGGTACGGGGGCTGAAGGCTGCGTCGTCCCGCGCGCGGGATCCCGAGGAAGAGCGAGCGACCTCGCCGTGGGTGATCGCCCGATGGATGAGCGACGGCGAGAGGCCGGGAGAGATCACACTGGGCGTCACCTCGCTCGACGGGAACATCTGCACGAAGGCTGGCGCACGACGCACGCGATCCACGAGCGTGCGTTCGAGGATCATCGACGTGTACTGCACGGCGGCGAGCTCGGGCGTGTTCGCGTTGAGGATGATGTCCAGATCCTGCTTCTTGCACAGGTAGGCGAGGCCCTTGATGCGGCTCTCCAGCGGCGACCAGTTGTCGGCGCACGTGCCGTTCTCGCTGATGCCCCAGACGCCCGACTCGGTGTTCATGAAGAGCGTCTGGTTCCCGGTCGTGTGACCTGGCGTGCGGAGCAGCATCACACCGTCACCGAGCGCGAGGTCACCCTCGGTGAGAACGACGTTCCCCATGCGCACGCCGGTCTTCCCGTCTCGCACGAACCAGGCCCTCTGGAGCGGATGGAGATCGTCCCAATCCTCCCACTCGAGCTTCGGCGCGAGGAGCTTCGCGTTCGGAAAGCGTGGCGCGCGCGCCGTCCGCCGTGCCAAGCAGCCCGCGGAGGTCCTGGGTGTGGAAGTGATCGAACGCGACGTAGTCGATGTCCTCGGGGGTCACGCCGAGGCGTGCGAGCTGCGACTCGAGCGTGTCGAACTTGCCGGCGGCGAGATTGCTCATGCGCGCGCCGAACGTCTCGATGAACCGCGCGAAGAAGGGTGTCGCCCTGGCGCCTTCGACGTCGGTCGGATTGAAGAGGAGGTTCTGGAGCTGGCCGTTGCGCTGGAACTGCACGAGGGCGCAGCGGTGCGTCATGATGACGAAGGGCGCGGGCGCGATGGCCGCCGCCCAGAACGCGTAGCGGGTCGGGTAAGCGAGCGTCGAGAGCGGGAGCGTCCGTACCGACACGCAACGCGGGCCGCTCGCGAAGCGTTCACGCAGGCGCTCGGCGCCGCGGCGTACCGCGCGCAGCTGCGGGCCGTGCGACGTCGTTCGCCACGCCTCGTCGAGATCGGTGATGCGTTCGAGTCCAGCCACCATGGCCGGCAAGCGTAGCCGATTCCCCGCGCTACTTTACATTGCATCCAACGACGGGGGCGACAGGCGCGAAATTTCCGCCGATCGCCTGAGGTCGGGCGACGTCGATGTCCTTCATCGCCGCCTCGAGGATGTCGTGGACCTGCGCGTAGGTCTGATTGAGCTTGTCGTTCGTTGCGCCCGGCACGGCGACGCAGATGAATTTCGGCGTGCCGCACGAGTCGAAGTCCTCGCAGGACGCGCCGCCCGAGCCGATCGCGCGGAGCGAGGTGTCGCCGTAGAGCACCTTGCCACCGACCATCGTCAGCGCCACGTCCTTCGCGGAGGCAGAGACGATCGTGTCGTACGGTGCGGTGCGGGCTCCGCGGACGGCGAAGATGTCCGCGAGCATGCCCTTCTTGATCGTTCCGAGCTTGTCGCTCAGGCCGAGAATGATCGCGCCATTCTTCGTCGCCATGGTGTGGAGGTCTCGCGACGTGAGGCGGCCGGCCCACTTCGTGTCGCTGTGACTCTTCGCGAAGCGAAGCTCGTCGAGCATGTTCTGGCTCCCGCCCATCGACCAGTCGGGCGCGAGCGCGACGAGGATGCCGTTGTCGAGCGCGAGCGGAACGTTGGTGGTCGCTCCGTAGAGAGCGATGTTCGAGGCCGGCGACCACGTGAGCTTCATGTCCTTCGCCTTCATCGCCGCGAACTCCGTGGCGGTGAAGGCCGTACCGTGCGTGATGGCGGTCTGCGGGGCGTACAGGCAGCCAGCGTTCGTCGTGAGCGTGCCGAGCTTCGTGAACTCGGCGGTCGCCAGCGGATCCATGACGACGCCCTCACCGATGTGTATGAGGTAGGCGGCCGTCTTGCCGCTCGCGTAGTTGGCGCAGACGCCGTCAGCCGTCGCCTTCGAGGGCAGAATGGCTGCAGTCTGCACCTTGTCGGTGTCGAGGCCGTTGAACTGCGTGTCGATCGTTCGCGCGAGCGATGCGTAGCAGGGCACTGCGACGCCTGGCAGGCCGACGATCGCCGTCGTGCCCGCCGCGAGACCCTTCATCTCGCCCCATTTTTCCATCTCGCACTTCAGGTTGCCCGTGCTGTTGAACTTCGTCGGGCACCACACGGGCTTGCCCTGCGAGGCGTCCTCGAGGCACTGCTTCACGTCGACCATGACGGTGTAGCGGGGCTCGTTGCTGTCCTTCGTCCAGTCGTCGTGGTTCTTGTAGAGCTGCTTCGGCAGCCAGTCCGAGTCGTCGAAGATGTCGAACAGGATGTGGTTGTGCGTATCGACGAGGCCCGGGGAGATGACGCCTTCGATCGAGACGTGCGCGACTCCAGCCGCCGCAGGCTCGGCCTCGCAGGCCTTGCCCGGCTCGGCGCAACCGATCGTGCCGTCAGGCAGCGTGAGGACCTGACCCTCGAACGGCCCGCTCTCTCCGAGCACGGTGCCCTCGAGCAGGATTCCTTTTGTCGGATCGCCGGTGACGGTCGACGACTCGTCGACCGACCCGTCGAGGCCGGCGTCGTCCCCGGGAACCACCGGCGTCGGCGACGCGGGGTTTGTCTGATCGCTGCAGCTCGCGATGAGGACGATGACCGTCGCAAGCGAGAGTCCGAGGACGGCGCGCATTCTACGAGGATAGCTCAACGCGGCGGACGTCATGCCCTCGCGCGCGCGCCCACTCGTCTCACGTTGGGCGACGCGGCCCACATCCGGCGCTGCGCCCCTCTTCGCGCCGTCCTGTAAAGTCTGCGCTTCCGGTGCGAGCCTTCATCGGGCCGTGCGGTAGGTGCCGATCGTGTGCGGCATGCCCGATTCGTTGCGGGTCTCCGTCCAGACGAGCTCGCTCGGCGTCATGACCATGTCGAGCTCGGAGACGTAGGCGCCGTTCGAGCCGCTCGTCGCGTAGGTCTTGCGGCGCGTGATCTCCTCGCGGTCGCACGCAACGACGGTCGGAGGACCACCCGCGAGCGGCGCCTTGAAGAGGGACGTCTTCGTGCCCTCGCGTACGCCGGACTCGACGTACACCGACGTTCCATCCGACGGACTGATGTAGACGACCTGGCCGCTCGTCGGGAGCGAGAAGATCACGGAATGACCGGCGCCGCCGAGCTCCCAGCGCGAGAGCTTGCTCGACGTCGTCGTCTCACCGAGCCGGCGCAGAGCAGGCCGAACGTGCCCGCGGTGAGGTCGCCACGACAGATGGCCGTTCCGATGGCGGCTGGGTCGCCGCCGGCGGCGGGTACCTTCACCACGCTGTCGAAGTTGACCTGACCGCTCGGGATCGCGCTCGACGGGAAATGGAAGTCGCCGCCGACCTTCTGCGGCTTGCTGTTGATGGCGCCTCGGTAGATGAGCGACTCCGCGCCGCCCGCGAGCGCAAAACGCCAGAGCGAGCCTTCGCCGGTGGCTGCGCCGCGGACGACGAACACGCTGTCGGCGTCCGCCCCGGGAGCGCATGTCACCCACTGGGAGAGGGAGGCCGATTGCCTGTCACCCGTTCGGGGGACCCCCGTGACCGCTACGACAACATCGTCGTCGACTTCAAGTAGCCTGGGAGCATGGTGCGTGACCCGTCGGCAGCCCGCGTGGCGCTGGTGCTCGCGGGCGGCGCGGCGCGCGGCGCTTACGAGGTGGGCGTCGTCCAGCACATCCTCGAGGAAGTCTCGAAGGACCTCGGGCGCGACGTCCCTCTCGACATCCTGTGCGGCACGTCGATCGGTGCTTTGAACGCGTGCGCGCTCGCGGCCTTCGCGGACGAGCCCCGCGGTCGCGCGACTCGCCTCGTCGACATCTGGACGCGGCTGCGCGTGCAGGAGCTCGTTCAGCCGGACCTCCGCGGAATCCTCTCCATGGGGACGCGCTGGCTCAGGGGCACGCTCGACGCCGCGAGCGTTCCGGCGCGCGAGGGCGGCATCGTCAATCCCGAAGCCCTCGAGCGACTCATCGAGGCGGAGATCCCGTTCGCCGCGATCGACGGCCACCTGCAGAGCGGACGCCTCGATGCGCTCACGGTCTCGACCACGCACGTCGCGAGCGGACGCACCGTGGTCTACGTGAACCGTACGGAAGGCGACCTGCCTCCGTGGAGCCTCGACCCGACGATCACCCCTCGCGCGGCGCGGATCACATCGCGCCACGCGTTTGCGTCCGCAGCCATTCCGATCCTGTTCCGCGCGGTCCGGCTCGACGGCGAGTTCCACTGTGACGGTGGGCTCCGCCAGAACGTGCCTTTGTCTCCTGCCCGACGCCTCGGCGCGCGCGGCGTCATCGTCGTCAACCCGAGGTTCATCGGCGCGCAACCGCCGGAGGAGTCGCCCCGCAAGGAGGACATGTTCCCGGGGCCGCTCTTCTTGCTCGGCAAGACCTTGAACGCGCTGCTCCTCGATCGCATCGATACGGACCTCGCCCGCCTCCGCAGCATCAACGACATCCTCGAGGCAGGGAAGCGCCGGTACGGCGACGACTTCGTCGAGGAGATCAACGAGGCACTCGGCCACCCGAGGGGCCGGGGAATGCGCCTGATGCGCTCGATCTTGATCCGCACGTCGCAGGACATCGGCAAGCTGGCATCGGAGTACGTGCGCTCGCCCCTGTTCGCGAAGCGCGTGAGCGGGGGCGCGGGGCGCCTCATGCGGCGCCTCGGGGAACGCGAGGCTCGCGACGAGTCCGATCTCCTCTCGTATCTCCTCTTCGACGGCGAGTTCGCGCGGCAGCTCATCGAGGTCGGGCGTCAGGATGCCCGCGCACGCCACGCGGAGCTCTGCGCGTTCTTCGAGGCGATGTCGAAGGAGACCTGAGCGGGTCCACTCGGGTACCTTGACGGCCATGCCGAGGCGGCACAGGCCGGGTGCGACCGCGACCAGCGTCGTGGCCCATATCGAGGAGGTCGTCGTCGCCACGAGCGGCGAGGACGCCTTCGAGCTCGTGTTTGCCGTCGCCGCCGCGAGGGTCATCGGCAAGACCCAGGCGACCTCTCGGGCGATCGCCAAGGTCAGGCGCGCGCATCCTGAGCTCTCCATCGCGATGCCGCGTGACGACAACGAGGAGCTGGTCGCGAGAGTCGATGCGCTTCTCGCTCGCGAGCTCGAGGGCGGTGACGGCCGGCTCCAGGCGCTCGATGCCGTCTTCGAGTCGCTCGTGCCGCGCGTCGCGAAGGGCGACAAGGGGCAGTTCTTCACGCCAAGGCACGTCGTCGACTTCGTCGTGAAGGCGCTCGCGCCGAGGGCACGCGAGGTCGTGGTCGATCCGGCGTGCGGCTCGGGCGCCTTCCTCGCGCACGCCCGCGCGCTGGCGGCGGTGAAGACCTTCGGGTCGGACGTCGACCCGCGGGCGATCCGCGTGGCGCGCCTCGTCGCGCTCTCGCAGGGCCGCGATCCTGCGACCATCGTTCGCGCTGACGGGCTGCGCGGGCCGAAGCCGCCGAAGGCGAACGTCGTCGCGACGAACCCTCCGTTCGCCGGCCGCGCCGATGCTACTGGCTTCGAGGTCGCGCGCACGGTGCGCACGCCCGAGCGCGACGTGCTCTTCCTCGAGCGCGCGCTCGACCTCCTTCGCCCCGGCGGCCGCCTCGGCATCGTGCTTCCCTACAACAAGGCAGCCGGCGCTTCGTTCGCCGGAATGCGCCGGTGGCTCGTGGAGCGCGCGCGCGTCTACGCGGTGGTCGGCCTGCCACGCGAGACCTTCCTCCCGCACACGTCGCAGCGGACGTTCGTGCTCTTCGCGAAGCGCCGTGGTCCAGGAGAGCCCCCGGACGGGCGCGAGCGCGCGATCTTCGCGATCAGCGAGCGGGCGGGGAAGGACTCTGCGGGTCACCCGATCGCCCGCCGCGGAGGAGGCGTCGGCCTCGACCACGACCTCGACGAGGTCCTCGACGTGCTCGTGCCGTTCCTCACGGCGCAAGGATTCGCGTCGTGAAGTTCGCCGTTCGGACGCTCGGCGACCTCGCGCCGGACTACGTGCTCGCGCCGGAGCGACACGTCGTCGCCGCGGGGGCAGCGCACGCCGCCGCGAGCGTCGCCGGAGTGCCGCTGGGAGAGTTGGTCGTCGAGCGTCGCGAGCGTATCGATCCCGTCACGGCTGGCGGCGCCGTCGTGCTGGACACCTCGCACGCGCGCGATGGAGTGCTCGACGTCGCGGGCGCCCTCCGCGACGGCGCGGGCGGTAAGAGCGCGAAGAAGCGCGCGCTGGAAGGCGACCTCGTCGTGTCGCGGCTTCGCCCCTATTTGCGGCAGATCGCGCTCGTTCATCCGAGCGCGCTCGCGCGTGCGCAGGGACGACTGCTCGCGCTGTCGACCGAGTTCTACGTCCTGGCGCCGCGCGCCCCGGGGGAGGATCTCGCGTTCCTCGTTCCGTTCCTCCTCTCCGCGGAGGTGCAGCGCGCGCTCGCGTGCGCGCAGGAAGGCGGTCACCACCCGCGCGTGCCGCGCTCTTCGTTGTTCGCCATCCATGTGCCGCGCTCGCTCCTCCGCACGCGCGCGAAGACCTCGCGCGCCGTCAGCGACGCGCTCGGCGACACTTACGCCGCGTCGTCGCGCTGGCGAGCTCTGCTCGAGCCCTGAGCGTGAGGGCGTTCAGCGAAGGCGCGGCGTGGGTCGATCGCTGTTCGGATCCCAGCACTCGCGGGCGATCTCAGTGCTCTCGGCGCGGATGCTCCGGTTCTGTGGGTCCATCTGGATCGCGCGCCGGATCGCGGCGCGCGCGCGGTCGCAGTGTCCCTCCTGCAGCGCAGCGTCGGCGGCACGCATCCGCTCCTCGACATCCATGAAGAGGAAGGGATCGGTGCGGTTGCGGACGTACACCGTGACGCCAGCTGCGAGCACCACGGCAATCGACATCGTCAGCACGGTGCGCTGCGCTCTGCGCGCGTACGTGAACCCGCGCTGCCACGTGGCGGCTACGATGGCCCCGCCGATCGCGCCGCCGATGTGAGCCGCGTTGTCGATCTGAGAGATGTGAGCCGCGTTGTCGTTCTGAGTGAGCCTGGGCATGACGGCGCGAATCAAACCGATGAGAAAGATGAGCCCGAGCCATCGACCCATTCCAATGGTGAGCTCGCCGCGCCAACCTCCGGTCCGCACACCGACGACGGTCGCCGCGGCGATGAGTCCGCACAACGCGCCGGACGCGCCGACGCTTACCGTGTGCCCGAAGAACCGACCCCAGATCGCGCTCGACGCGCTGCCGACGATCCCGGCCACGAGATAGAGCGGGAAGAATCGCGCCGACCCGATCGCGCGCTCGAGCAACGGCCCCACCTGCCAGAGCACGAGCATGTTGAGGGCGAGGTGCAGGATCGATAGGTGGAGGAAGCACGCGGTCACGAGCGTTTCGATCCGGTTGTCGGAGATCGTGAACCACGAGTCGTTCGCACCGAGCCATCGCAGGACCGACTCCGGCATGCCGAGCGCGTGCCGAGCACCACCGGCGAGGTAGACCTGCGCCGCGAAGACGCCGACGTTCACGGCGACGAGCGCTCCCGCAACAGGGGCTCCCGTGAACCCTCCTGTGACGCCGCCCGCCGGCTCGGCGCCGCCTTCGAGCTCGGTCTTCGGCGCCGCTCCTTCGCTCACAGCGAGGTTGTACGCACCCTCGGAGGGGTTTGCACGCGCTCGCCACTCGACGCCCAGGCGTGTCAACCAAGTTGCCGGAATTGCCATGTGTTTGGCCGCCTCGTCGCGACCCTGATACCCGGAGATGAGATGGATTCTCTGGTCCGCGCGTCTCTGCTGCTCCGGCGGATCTTCCGGATGGGCTACGGGACCGCGCTGACGTGTGGGCTCGCGGCCTACGTGGTCCTCGGCGGCGCGACCGCTCCGCTCGGACCGCTCCCGGTCGTCCTCGGTCTGGTCTGGGCGCTCCTCCTCGTGAAGCGCCTCCGCGCGAAGCTCCGCCTCACCGGCGACGCCAAGTTCGCCCTCGATTTCGAGCTCGGCGCGCTGCTCGCCGTCGGCCTCGACGCGGCGCTCCTCCGCTTCGACGGCACGCTCTCTGGTCGGTTCTCGCCGGCGACGTACGTGCTCGTCGCTCTCGTCGCGTCGTTCGGGCGGCCGGCCCCCGGCCTGGCGGTGGTCGCATGGGTCGTCGCTCTCGACGCGGCGATCCGTCACAAGACGCTCGGGGAGTCGAGCTGGGAGGCCCTGGCGACGCAGGCCGGCTTCGCGTTTGCGTTCGCGCTCCTCAACTTGCTCCTCCTACGCGCCGAAGTGGCGCGGATCCGGATCACGGCCCGCGCTCGCGTCGAGCGCGAGCTCGAGCGCCTTCGTGACGACGCTCGTAGCTATCGGCTGCTCGGGGCCGGCGATGTCGCCGCCCAGAAGGAGGACGCCGAGGAGCGGCTGGCGCGCTCGAGCGTCGAGGAGATTCACCAGTCCGTGCACTATGCGCTGGAGCTGCTCCGTCGCTGCCTCGATCTCCACACCGCCGTTCTCCTCTGGCGCACCGACTCGGGCACGCACCTCCGCATCAGCGAGCTCTCGACCGCGTCCGACGAGATCCACGACGCGCCGTTCTCGATCGGCGACGGCGTGCTCGCCGCGGTCATCGCGAAGAAGGAGGCGGTGCTCCTCTCGAACCTCCGCCCCTCGTACAAGGTGCCGTACTACGCAAGCGCCTGCCCGGTGCGCGCGCTCGCGGCGATTCCGGTGATTGACGACGGCATCGTCCGCGGCGTCCTCGCCCTCGACCGCGTCGAGAACCGCGCGTTCACACCCCACGAGCACGAGCTCATCGCCCAGGCGGCGCGCTACTGTCTCCGGGCGATCCAGAACGAGCGCGTCTTCGTGCAGCTGGAGCGGGCGAAGGTGGAGCAAGGCAAGCTCTATCGCGCCGCACAGGCGCTCGGCGCCGCGATGTCCGAGAAGGACGTCGTCCACGCCGGCGTGCGCGCCGCGCGCGAGATCGCCAGCTTCGAGCTCGCCGCCGTCACCATCTGGGACGAGACGACGAAGATGCACGAGGTCTGCGCCGCGCGGAGCGAGGGTGGGGAGATCGAGGACCTCGTCGGCCAGCGCTTCAAGCAGAACACCGGCCTCGTCTCCATGGTCGTCACCAACCGCTTCCCCCTCCCGTACAAAGGCGAGTTCGACCCGGCGCACCAGGTCGTCCTGTCGAAACGGCTGCCCTGGCCGAATATTCCCTCGCTCCTCGTGCTTCCGCTCCTGCACCACGGGCGCCCCCTCGGAACGCTCATCCTCGGTGCGAAGCGCCGGCACGCGTTCGGCGACACGGTCCGGCCCACGCTGGAGGTCCTCGCGAGCCACCTCGCTGTCAGCCTCTCGAACGCTCGCATGGTCCACAAGCTCGAGACCATGGCCACGACGGACGGCCTCACCGGTCTCCTCAACAAGCGCGCGATGCTCGACCAGGCCGCCGCGAAGGTCGCCGCCGCGACGCGCTTCGGCCGCAAGCTCTCCGTCCTCATCACGGACATCGACTGGTTCAAGAAGGTCAACGACACGCACGGCCACGACATCGGTGACGTCGTCATCAAGGGGCTCGCCGACATCCTCGAGCGCACGAAGCGGGCCACCGACGTCGTCGCGCGCTTCGGCGGCGAGGAGTTCGTGATCCTCTGCGAGCAGACCGACGAGGCCGGCGCAGCGCTCCTCGGCGAACGTATCCGCGAGGAGCTCGAGAAGACGGTCTTCAACACGCCGTCCGGTCCGCTCTCGGTGACGTGCTCGGTCGGCAGTGCGACCTTTCCCGAGGCCGGACGGACCTGGGAGGAGCTCTTCAAGGGGGCCGACGAGGCGCTCTACTGCTCGAAGCGTACCGGTCGGAATCGGGTCACCGCCTGGGCGCCGGTGTCGATCTCGCGCATCAAAGCCGGCTGATTCGGGCCTCCGGCCATGCGGGCCTGGACAGCCTCGCCGTGCGTGGTCATCATCGTCGCACCATGAGCGACGACAAGCCGAAGCCGGTCGACGACCTTAAGCAGGGTCTGAACCTCCTCTTCCGTGCGGCCAAAGGTGCCGTCGACCGGATCCCCACCGACAAGATCGAGGGGGCCATGAGGGACGGCGCGAAGGAGGTCGGCAAAGCGTTCGAGACCGTCGCGACGGAGATCGACAAGGTCGTCACGAACGTGACGACGCGGCCGGGCTCGACCCCGCCGCCTCACCCTCCCGCGGCCGCCGCCCCCGAAGCGGGGACCGAGGCCAAGAAGGAAGACCAGCCTCCGCCGCGCTACGACGACGCGTACGCGCCGGAGCCGCCTGCGCCGGGCAAGGGTCCACGCATCGGCTGACGGTCTCTGCGGGGCTACAGCAGACCTAGAACGTGCGACCCGCCGCGCAGATGTTCTCGGTCGCGCGTGCGTAGTTGTCCTTCGCGAACTGCGTGAGGGTCGGCACGTCCACGCAGTCGGCCTTGTAGGTGATGCCCCACGCGGCGGCCGCAATGGGGGCGTCGAGCCTGGGGAACGGCGCAATCACGACGCGAACGCGGATCGCTGGGTCGCACGTGGGGTCGGTCGGCATCGCGTCGCGGATCTTGCGGAGCGCGTCGATCGTCACCTTGCAGGCGTCGGTCGCGGGGTCGCACTTGTAGAGGAGCGCGATCGCGCCGTGCTCGAGGCTGTGGACGAGGTAGCCCTCGTCGAGCGGCGCGCTGTACTCCTGGAAATTCGCCCACACCGGGTAGTGCGGGCCGCTGCAAGGCGGGTTCGAGTTGTACGTGATGACCGTGCCCTCGGGGACATGCGTGCCCGCGATGAGCTCGGGCGTCTCGATCGTCACGGGGCACGAGGCTGCCGGGTGGATCGGCCCCGGCAGTCGGCGATCGGCGCCGCCGTCTGCTGCGGTGCTCCCGCCCTCGCTGCTGCTGCTGCACGCAAGTGCGAGCGCGGTGGCCGCGAGGCCGAAGCCGAAGCCGCCGAACAGCATGCGAATCGCGCGCAGAGGGGGCCTCACGGCGCGAACCATACTGCGAGGCGCTCGAGCACGCCACGTGTCCGTTTGACGAGCGACGCGAAGCCGCGTCTCCTGAGGGCGTCTCGATGCAAAGTGCGACGCCTCCCTCGCCCGACGATGAGCTCGTTGCGTCATCACGAGGCCCCGCTCCGGTTCGTCACCCACGCGGTCGTCTCGCGCCGCCGCTCGCCAAGGACGCAGCACGCTGGAAGCGCATCGCGCGCGCCGTGCACCGGCTCGGTCACGGGCTGGCGCTGCACGACGTACTCATCGCCGCGCCCGCCATGGCGTTTCACTTCTTCCTGAGCCTCCTGCCGCTGCTCGTGTTCGTCGGCTACGTCGTCGGTCTCATCGCGCGGCGTCGCGGCGTCGACGCCGTGCTCTCGCCGTTGCTCGACAACCTGCCCGGCACCACCGAGGACGTCGTGAAGAAGGAGGTCGAGCGCCTCGCCGGGGGCGCGGGCGCGGCGCTCGGTCCAGTCGCCGCCGCGACGTTCCTCTGGATTGCGTCGGGCGGAACGCATGGGCTGATGAACGCCGTCGAGACCGTGATCGGCGCGCCTCGTCGTCCCTGGTGGAAGAAGCGCTTGCTGTCGCTCGCGTGGGTCGTCGCTTCGCTCGGCGCGTTCGCGCTGGCCGCGCTCGCGCTCGTGCAGTGGGACAGCGTCATGCATCCGCGCGAACCACGGCCCGTCGCGGCCGCGACCTCGACCGATAGGTTTCTCAGGCCGAGCGGGGCCGTCGTGCCGTCGAGCTCGAGCACGCGAACGCCGGACGACTCCACCGCGAGCACTCCTCACGTTCAGCAGAGCGATTCTTCGGGACCGGAGACCGTGCGTCGGCGTCGGCAGCAGATCGTCCGCAGCGGGGGCGAGCGTATGCTCGCGCTCGCGCTCTCGGTGCTCTTCGCCACGGCCGTGCTCGCAACCTTCTATCGTTTTTCGGTCCATCATCCGAAGCGAGTCGCGCGACGCGTGCTGCCGGGTTCAGTGCTCGCCGTCGTTCTCTGGATGATGATCTCCTGGGCGTTCGGTCTCTACGTCAGCACGCTCGCCGAGTACGCCGTGTTCTACGGGAGCCTCGCGGCGGTCGCCGTGCTGCTCGTGTGGCTCTGGTTGACGAGCTTGGCGATCCTCGTCGGCGCCGAGCTGAACTCGCAGCTCGAAGGCCTGCGCGACTGACAGTAGCGCCGGTGTAGCAGCGCTCGTTTTTGGGTCCTTGACGCTTAAGGATCGAGCGTGCTGCGCCGTGGATCATGGCGGAGGTGAGAGGCGAAGACGTCTGACGTGCACGTCGTGGTGCGCGTTGGATCCATGCGCACATACATCCGATGAGAGACGTCGTCGCACACCGTAGGCCTATTTTATCGGCGTTAAATCGTCGTGAAGGCCTCGCACACGTCATCGCGATCGTGCACCATTGTTGTGAAGCGAGAGGCAGTGCGACTGCCCGCAGTTCTCGCGAAATGGACATGACGAAGCACCCCCTTTCGAGCTTCTCCAGAGTCGCTGCGCATTCGATGCAAGCGTTGCAAGTGGATACGCGCACGCGCCGCATCACGCGGTCCATGACTCTCATCACGCTCATGACGGGAGCGCTGGCCGTCTTCGGCGCTGGTTGTGTCAAAAGGCAGCAGACTCCGGACGCTGCCAGCATGCGGCTCGTCGAGCAGGAGTCGTCCTCGGGCGTCGTTGCGATCGCGACCACGATGACCGACAGCCCCTCGCACATCACGCTGTGCAGCGGCGCGCTGGTCGCGCCGAACCTCATCCTCACGGCGCGCCACTGCGTCTCGCGTGCCGTGACGGCGACTCCCTCTTGCGATGCGCGCGGGCGCTCACACAACGGCGACCACCTGGCCGAGGACGTCGACCCGTCGTCGATTGCAATCTACACGGGCTCGCATGTGCGCCCCGACGTCGACGTCCCCGTCGCTCGGGCGGTGCGCACCCTCCACCCGACAGGGCAGGTCCTCTGCGACGCGGACGTGGCCTTCCTCGTCCTCGATCGCCCGATCCCGAACGCGACGGTCCTCTCGATGCGTCTGCACAGCCCGGTGGAAGCCGGCGACTCGATCATGCCGGTGGGCTTCGGCGGCGGCGTGCAGAACGTCGTCGGTCTCAAGGTCGCTCGAGCGAAGAGCACGATCCTCGCGACCGGCCCGAGCGCCAACGCGGCAACCGGCGCCGTGCTGGGCCCGCGCGAGTTCGAAGTCGACCGTGCGACCTGCCGCGGCGACTCGGGCGGCCCCGCCATCGACGTGATGACCGGCGAGATCGTCGGCATCGTCTCGCGCGGTGGTAGCTGCTCCGCGAACGGCAACCACGTCTACACACGCGTCGATGCTTACAAGCGCCTCGCGCAGGCCGCGTTCACCGCCGCCCAGCGCGAGCCGAACGTCGCCGCCCGTGAGATCCCCGCCGCCGACATCCGCTGAACGTCACTTCTTCGGCGGGATCCCGAGCTCCTTCATGACCGCCTGGAGGTCTTCCCAGGTCTGTTTCTTCGCCTCGATCTGCTGTGCGCTCGGGCGGAGCAGGTACGAGGGATGATACGTGGGCATCACGGGGACCCTCCCGCGATAGAGCTTCCACTGGCCGCGCACCTTCGTGATGCCGAGCTTCGTGTTGAGAAGCGCCGCCATCGCCGTGTTGCCTAGCGCGACGATCGCCTTCGGGTCGATCGCCGCGAGCTGCTCGTGCAAATAGGGGATGCACGTCTCGACCTCGATGGGCTCGGGCTTGCGATTGCCCGGCGGCCGGCACTTGATGATGTTGCAGACGTAGACGTCCTTCGCGGGGTCGAGGCCCATCGCGCCGATCATCTTGTCGAGGAGCTGCCCCGCGCGACCAACGAACGGGAGTCCCTGCTCGTCCTCGTCGGCGCCCGGGGCCTCGCCGATGAACACGAGCTTTGCCTCGGGATTGCCGCGCGAGAAGACGACGCTGTTGCGCGTCGTGGAGAGCGCGCACTTGGTGCAGGTCGAGGCCTCGGCGGCGATGACCGGGAGGGGACGGGGGGCAATCGCGACCGGACGGGCCTGAAGCGGAGCGGGCACGGGCACGGGCACGGGCACGTCGAGAGGAGCGGTCGCGCGCCCGGGGGCCGACGGGGGCGGTGACGGCGATGCATCCCGTGGTGCGTGCCCGACGTCGGCGACCGGAGCTTCCACTGCGGGTTTCGCGGAGCGGGGCTTGCGCGGGATACCCATCGCGCCGGTATCCTGCTGCCACTCGAGGTAGGCGCGGAGCGAGGCCGCCACGCTCGCGAGCTCTTCACGTGCATCGCCGGAGTCGGGATTGCCCATTCTCCTGATCGTCTAGGTCGACCCGCGCCGCGACGCAACGGACGGTGTGCTCTAGCGGCTGAAGCGGAAGTTCACGCGGTAGACGCCGGGAATCGCGATGCCGTCGACGTTGAGCGCAGGCGCATATTTCTCGCGCAGCGCGCACTTGCGAGCCTCGCGACCGAAGCCGTGGCCCGGATCGCGCGTGACGGACACGGTCTCTGCGCGACCTTCCGTGCCGACCTTCACCTCGATGCCGACGGCGGCCTCGTCGACCTGCTCCGCATCGGCCTCGGCCGGGAAGGGGCAGCGCTCGAGGTTCGCCTTGTTCATGATCGCAGCCGCGCGCGAGCGATCGACCTTCACGGCTGCAGGCGCCGGCCCGCTACCCGTCCCGCCCTGCACGCCGGTGGCGACGGCGGCGACGTTGTTCGTCGGGGTCGTGGCCTTGCCGCCGATCTGTGTGAGACCACCGAGTGCAGTCTCCGCCTGGCCGTTTTGGAACGTGTTGCCCGTCAGATCGAGGGGCTCGTCCTTCGCGGGCTCCTGCATGAGCACCTTCGCGGCCTCGGCCGCGGCAGGCGGCTCGGGCGGTGGCGCGTCCTTCGGGAGCTCCTTCACGAGCTGCTTCGGGGGCTCTTTCTCTTCGGGCGGAGGAGGCGGCGGCTCCTCTGCCTTCTCGAGGGGCTTCACGAAGTCGACGTCGTAGGTCTGGGCGAGGCGATCGGCGACGATGTTGCGCGTGTCATGCGCCCACGCGGCGAACGCGTGCAGCACGGCGGCCTGCACGGCACCCACCGCGGCGCCGGCATGCAGCGAGACCGCGAGGACAGCGGCGGCGACCATCACTGCGACGGGGATACGAGGTCCGAGCGCAAGCACGCCGTTGAGCGGATCGGTGGTCGGACCGCGCTTGGGAGCGCGCCTCCTCGAGGCTGCTGCTGGTCCGTTCAGTGTCCTGCTCATCGCTCGTGTACTGCCTGCTGCAAGGGTTCTGCCGACGGTTACTTGGACGGGGCGGGGGCCGGCGCGGGCGTCCCGGGGACTCCCGGAGCTACGGGCGAGACCCCGAAGGCAATCTTCGCGACCTGCGCCTGCTTGAGGAGATCGAGAACGTGGATCACCCGTCCATGCGGGACGGCTGCATCCGCTTTGATGATGGCGCGGAGCTCGGGGTTCTTCTCCCGTGCAGCTCTCGCTTGCGCGAGGATCGTGTCGTCACCCGCGACCGTCTTCGAGTCGATCTGGGTCGTGCCGTCGGAGGCGAGCACGATGCTGAACACCGTCTGGATGTCCGAGCCGGAGGCCGCCTTCGGAAGATCGAGCGGTACCGACTTCGAGACGATCAGCTTCGCCGTCACCATGAAGATGATGAGGAGAACGAGCATGATGTCGACCAGCGGGGTGACGTTGATCCCCGTGATCGTCTCGTTCGGATCGTCTTGGGCGCCGCCAGCCATCAGTTGTCGTCCGCGTCCTTCGGGGCCTTCTTCGTCGGCTTGCTCGTGCGCTCGACGCGCGCGGCCGCCGTCTCGATCGCCGCTTCGACGTCGGCCTCGGCCGTGCCTGTCGCCTTGAGGTGCGCGAGGAGGACGTGACCGAGGGCATCCGTGTTCGCGAGCGTCGCGCGCACGATGCGCTGGAACCAGTTGAACGCCGCGACGGCGGGGATGGCGACGAGCAGACCGACGGCCGTGGCCACGAGCGCCTCGGAGATGTTCGTCATGACGGCCTCGGGAGCGACCTGGGTCGCGGCGGCGGTCATCGTCGCGTTCTTCGCCTTACCGAGCTCGTCGAACGCGCCGACGATGCCGATGACGGTGCCGAGCAGCCCGAGGAACGGCGCGTTGTTGCCGAGCGTTCCGAGGAACGTCAGGCGCTTCTCGAGCTTCAGCTTCTGGAGCGCGCTCGCGCCGAGCATCGCCTCCTCGGCGGCCTCCGCGCCCATGCCCGCCTCGACGATGCCGGCGATGACCACGGCGGCCTCGGCGCTGGGAGACGCCTCGAGGCGCTTGCGCGCACCGTCGAGATCGCCGGCGCGGAGGAGGCGACCGAGGTCGCGCATCAGCGTGGGGACGTCGTCACGCAGCGACCAGTACAACCACGCGCGCTCGAGCATGACCGCGAGCGAGACGATGCTGAGGAACAACATCAAGAAGAGGACCCAGCCAGCGCCGAGGCCCACCATCGCGCTCTTAACTCGCTCGATCATTCTTCCTCTGACTTGCCGTCGGCTTGCAGGTTCGCTTCGTCTGCAGCTTCCTCGCCAGCGGTGCTGGCTTTTCCATCACGAGAGCCGTCGATCACGTCGAAGGCGTTGGCGAGGACGGTCGTTGCGTAGGCCCCTTTGGGTAGCACGAATTGAACGCGCAGCGAGCGCAGTTGTTCCCGATTATCATTTTCATTGGCGCCGGGAACACCTTCATTATTCATCACTTGTGCGACTGAGCAGCCGGTCACATGGAGCCGCAGCGCCCGCCGCGTGCCTTCCCCGAGAGATCGTGCGCGCTCGAGGTCGACGCCCTCCAGGAAGGGGGCGACCAGGCGCTCCTCGAGGGCCTTCACCTCGCCCTCCGGCCACCTCATCCGTGCGCCGACGATCGGCCCCGTCGGACAGACTTCGCCGCGGTCCGCGCGCTCCTTGTCCGCCTGAACGTCCGTGCATAGGAACATGCCGCCCGTGTCCTCCTTCTTCAAGAGGTCGCCGAGCACCGGTTGGTTCCACGTGCCGTCGGCGATGCGCGCGTCGAGGAGCGCGTTGAACGCCGCCGACTGGAGCGCCGAGAAGTGGAAGCGACGAAGCCGCGGATCCCCCGGCGCGCGCACCTTGCCTGTGAGCCACTCGCGCGCCTTCTGGGCGTTGTCGCCGGCGGTCCCGAAGCGCTGCGTGCCGAAGGCGTTCGGCACGCCCTCCTTGCCGATGCGATCCATCGCGGCGAGGACACCGTCCACCGCGTCGGCGAGCACGTCGCGGACGATGATGTCGAAGCGATTGCCCTTGAGGTGGCCTGTCTTCAACTTGTTCGTGTGCCGCTTGGCGTCGAGGACCTTGATGTTGTCGATGACGAGCGCCTTGGCGCGCTCCTCGAGGTCGGGGGTCTTCGGCGGCGCCGGGACCGATACCCACTGCGTCGTGACGGCGACCTTGTCCTTCATCCCTGCGATACCGACGTCGCGCATCTGGATGCCGAGCGCCTTCGTGATCGCGCGCACGGCGGCGTCGGTCGTCAGTCCCCGCTTCTCGAACTTCAAGAAGAGGTGAGTTCCTTCGCCGCTCGGCTCGTAGGCCGCGAGCTCCTCGACGACGAAGTCTTCAGGAGAACACTTGATTCGTCCGCGCGGGAGCGTCATGCCCCGAGGACGTACTACATCCCTATCTCGTGAGCCATGACGTCGCGCGGGCTGCGGAACGTCTGCTGGGGTGAGTAGGCGAGGAAGTTCGAGACGCGCGACGTGTACAGGCACGCGTACTCGTCGACCTGCTTTCCGAAGCTCGACTGCTCGGCGCCCTCTTTCAAGAGCGAGCCCCAGTACGGATGGAAGCGCAGATCGATGCGTCGCTCGAGCGCCGACAGCTCGGCGTCGATCTGGCGCAGCTTGCCGCGGATGCGCTCGACCGCACGCTTGAAGCGCATGCGATCGGCCTCGAGCTCGGCGCTGGAGCCGTGTCCGCTGCCGCTTGCCGGCGCCACGCCTGCGGCCACCGCAGCGAGGTCCCTCGAGCTCGCGTCGGCGCTGGAACGACGGCCCTGCGCGTACTCGACCTGCCTGGTGAGCTCCTTGATGCGCGCCTGGTAGTAGCGAAGGTCGTCCTCGAGGTGCTCGCGTTGATCGTCGAGCGTCTCGATGGTCTTGAAGTCGTCGTGGCACGATTCGTAGGCGGCGATCTCGGTCTCGAGCTCTTGCATGATCATCACGGTGCGCCAGGCGCTGTCCTTCTTGGACCGCAGGATGTCGCCGTAGATGTGGTCGCCGACGTAGAGCACCTCGTCACCGGTCGCGCCGAGCGCGCGCTCGACGTCCTGGAGGTTGCCGCCTTCGTAGATCTTGCCGCGCTCGAGCGGCGGTTGCGCGGGCTTGGTGGTCTCGCCGTCGCGCTCGAGGAGGGGGCGGCGCTCCGTGAAGAAGATCGGCTTCGTCGCAGCGACGATCACGACGTCGAAGAAGTTCTGCCACTTCGGGTACTCGCTCATCGCGCCCCCGAGGAGATACGTCATCATCTTCTCGGTGTAGGCCGCGCGTGAGTTCGTGAGGAGAAAGAGCTTCTTCCCGGCGCTGCGAAGCTTGTGGAGCGCCGGCGCGAGGTTCGTGTCGCGGTGCACGAAGTGCGGGAGGTTGTTCATCACCTCGTCGAGGATCGTGCCGTCACGATGCGCCTCGTCGATGCACTCGCGGATGTCCGTGAAGAGCCGCGCGTAGTCGACCGCGTAGCCCTTCTTCTCCATCGCGTCGACGAGCGCCGCGTAAGTCGCGACCTCGCTGAGCGCGTAGAGGGTGTCGATCCAGTGGTAGCGCGGCGTGGCGGGGCGGATCTTCTTCGAGTGATAGAGCGCGCGCAGCTCCTCTTTCGTGAGCTCGCGGAAGCCGTGGTAGCCCTTGTGGACGTGCTTGTAGCGGTCCATCTTCAGCACGTGGCCGAAGCGCTTGTCGATGAGTAGCCCGCGCACGGGAAACTGAGTCGACACCGGCACCGTCTTGATGAAGTCGGGGTATCCGCGCTTGATGAGCTTCTCGATCGTCGCCCGGATCGAGAGGTCATCCATCGCCGGCTGATCGTAGATCGCCAGCGTGTAGTCCATGTCGAAGCCGATCCACGAGATCCCGCTCAGCTTCAGGTTTCGATTGCAGAATACACGCGCCGGCCGGGGGATCCCGGGCCCTCTCGTGCCCGACGTGGAGTCGTCCAGGGCGAGCTGGAGCTGCTGGGTGTGCGGAGGCGCTTCGCTCGGCGATGCGGACACTGGATTGAAAGAGTACCATCCAGAAGGGAATGGCGGACGAACCTTCGAACGCCCGGAACGCGCCACCCACCTGTGCGACGGACAAAACGGTCGCGCTCGCGGAGGCGCGTCGTGGGGATCTCCCGAGTCTCGCGCCCCATTCGTCGATGTCCGCGCTCGCCGTCGGCGAGGTCATCGGCGAGGGCGGCATGGGCATCGTGCGGAGCGCTGTCCAGCGCTCGCTCGAGCGGGTCGTCGCGATCAAGACGACGTTTCCCGATGCCTCGGCAGACGACGCCGCGCGCATGCTTCAGGAGGCCTGGGTCACGGGGTTTCTCGAACATCCGGGCGTCGTTCCGGTCCACGACATCCTCCGGAGCGACGACGGACCGGTGGTCGTCATGCGCCGGATTCGCGGCGCGACCTGGGAGGACAAGCGCATCGACGAGGAATGGGCGCGCGACCAGGGAGCTCGTGATCTCCTCGAGCAGAACCTGCGCATCTTCGTGCGCGTCTGCGAGATCGTCGAGTTCGCGCACGCGAAGGGCGTCATGCACCGCGACATCAAGCCCGCGAACGTGATGATCGGCGCTTACGGCGAGGTGTACCTGCTCGACTGGGGCCTCGCGCTCGCGCTGAGCGACGAGACCGCCGAGCGCTTGCCTCGCGCTGGGCCCTCGCGCGACCTCGCGGGCACGCTCGCCTATGCCGCGCCGGAGATGGTCGCCGCGGTCGACGCGCCGCTCGCGGAGCACACCGACGAGTACCTCCTCGGCGCCGTGCTCTTCGAGCTCGCGACGGGCGGCCCGCCCCACGCCGAGCCCACCGTGACGCGCATGCTCGAGTCGATCGCCGCCTCGCCGCCGTCGATTCCCGCGGGGATGCCGGCACGGCTCGGCGCGATCTGCACGCGCGCGCTCGCGAAGGAGCCCGCGGCTCGTCATGGCGGCGTCGCGGCGCTTCGTACCGAGGTGCTCGCGTTCTTGCGCCTGCGCGACTCGGAACATGTCGTTGCGCAGGCCACGCTCGCGCTCGAAGCGCTCCGCGCCGAGTGCGCGGCCCCTCATGGTGGGGTGCGTCGTCGGGTCTACGATCTTTACGGCGAGTGTCGCTTCGCCTTCCGCGAGGCCCTGCACATGTGGCCCGAGAACGAGACGGCGCGCAGGGGCCTCCTCACGTCGGCGACGCTCGTGATCGAGCGTGAGCTCGCGCGCGATCCGCGCGTCGCCGCCGCGCTGCTCGAGGAGACGCCGGAGCTCGCGCCAGAGCTCGTCGCGCGTGTGGAGCGAGCCGCTGCAGTCGAGCAAGACGAGCGGGAAGGACTCTCCAGGCTCGCGCGTACGCACGACCAGAGCACGGGCCTCGACGCTCGACGCATCTTCTTCGTGCTCCTCGGCCTCTCGTGGACGGCGTCGCAGTTCGCCGATCGCTTCGGCGCGCCGATGACGCACATGCGCTTTGCGGTCTCGTCGCTGTGCGAGCTCCCGCTCCTCGGCGTGGCCTGGATGATCTCGCGCGACATGATGAAGACGCTCTTCAATCGGCGCCTCCTCGCGACCGTCGTGCTGTTGCTCATCGCGCAGTCTGCGTTCTTCTTCAGCGCCCTCCTGCTCGGTGTGGAGCTCGCGGGCGCGCGCGTCCTGCAGCTCGGACTCTGGGCGACGGTCTCTTCATGCGTCACGGTCCTCCTCGAGCGTCGCTTCTGGCCGATGTCGCTCGCGTTCGCGCTCGCGCTCGCCGTGACCGTGCGATGGCCCGAGCTCCGCGCGATCAGCGGGGCGCTATCATCGTTTGCCGTGACCGTGAACGTCGTCGCGATCTGGAGGCGATCGCCGCGACCCTCAAAGCGCTGAGACGACGACCTGCGTGCGATCGGCGGCGCGCTCGGCGGCCTGCACGGAGAGGACGTCGTCCTCGCCCATGAGATCGGAGCGCCGCAGGCCCACCGTCGCGAGCAGCGCGCGCGAGGGCTTCAGCCCGAAGTCCTCGGCGTGCATGAAGAGCCTGCCGAGGTGCTCGGCGTAGGCTCGAGCGAGCGTCTTGAAGGGAATGTTGTCGAACGGCTTCGCGCGGCGGCGGCTCGCCGCGGCAGAGGCCATGAGCGCGGCGGTGAGCAGGTGATAGAGCGGCCGCAGGCGGTGGAGCGCACGCGGGTCGCCGTGCTCCAGGATGCGGCGCAGGAAGTGGACGTTGAGCGGGACGTGAAACGATTCGTCACGCGTGAGGATCGTGAGCATCTGGCGCACGGCCGGATGCGACTTGGCGCTGCGCAGCGCGAGACGGTAGGTCGTCGCGCCGATCGTCTCGAACATGAGGTTCGTGAGCACGATCGTCTCGTGACGCTTGGCGCGCGCGTAGAGCTTGTAGAACGTGCCCGTCGTCGGCCCCATCGGCCGGATGTCGCCGCCGAGGTACGCGATGAACTTGGTGAGCAGCTCGCGGTGCCAGCCTTCCTCGTCGCCGTAGAGCCGCAGCGTCTGCGCGAGCTCCGGGTCCCAGCTGGCGACCTCGTCCGCGATGTCGTGGGCTTGCCGGAGGCCCGACTCCTCGGCGCGGAAGGCCGCGTTGAAGAACCGGATCGCTGCTTGCTGCTCCTCGGGGCTGTCCCAGGTGATGGGAACCGACAGGTCGAGCTGCTCGTCGTACATGCGCGCGCGCCGCTGCTCCAGGAGGCGAAGCCAGAAGGCGGTGGGGCGGTCGTTTACTGCGGTCACGTTTGCGGTCACGTTGCCGTGAGCTCCAGAAGGACGGCCAAGTTCAGCCACTTCCACATACCGAGGAAACCGGTCCGCAGGTAGCCCTCGTCCATTGACCACGGGTATTGTAGAACCTATGTCCAATGTATGACCGAACTATGGACGAGTGCACCAGGCCGTCGCGCGCTCGTCACGGGCGCCACGGGGATGGTCGGTCGGGCGCTGGCCGCGCAGCTCGGAGGGGAGGTCGTCGCGACGAGGCGAAGCGCTCGCGGGGAGAAGCTCGAGCATGTCGCGGAGGTCGTCGCCTGGGATGGGGCCGAGCCGCTCGACGTGGCCGCCCTTCGCGATGTCGAGGCCGTGTTCCACCTCGCGGGCGAGCCGGTGGTCGAGGGGCGCTGGGACGAGGCCAAGAAGGAGCGCATCGTTCGCAGCCGCGTCGACAGCACGCGCGCGCTCGTTCGCGCGATCGCGAGCATGCCTCCGGCATCGCGGCCGCGCGTGCTCGTGTGCGCCTCGGCGGTCGGCATCTACGGAACACGCGGTGACGAGCTGCTCACGGAGACCAGCGCTCCCGGCGAAGGGTTCCTCGCCGACGTCTGCTGCGCCTGGGAAGAAGCGGCGTCGACCGCTCGCGAGCTCGGCGTGCGCGTCGTCTCCGTACGCATCGGCATCGTCCTGTCGACCGCCGGCGGCGCGCTCGGGAAGATGCTCCCCATCTTCCGTGCCGGAGTCGGAGGTCGACTCGGCGACGGCAAGCAATGGATGCCGTGGATCCACATCGATGATCTCGTCGGGCTCCTTCGGTTCGCCGCCGCCTGTGACGACCTCGACGGACCGATGGACGCCTCGGCCCCCGACATCGTGAACAACGCGGCGTTCACCCGCGCGCTCGGTGCGGCGCTGCATCGCCCTGCAATCCTGCCGGCTCCCGCGTTCGCGCTGCGCGTCGCGCTCGGTGAGGCTGCCTCGGTGGTGCTCGCGTCGCAGCGTGTCGCGCCGGCTCGCGCCCTCGAGGCCGGCTATCGGTTCGTGCACCCGAAGCTCGGCGAGGCGCTGGCCGACCTTCTTCCCCACAAGTCGCACGCCAGGGCGGTCGCCCCGGCGAGCTGATGCCGGTTCACTCTACGTAAAGGCAGCTTTACGTGCGATAGAGGGACCATGGCCCGATCCAAGGCTCCGTCCTCCGGCAATTCCAAGAAGTCCAAGGCCGTCTCGCGGAGCGCGTCCGCGCCAGCCGCGTTCTCGCCCGCGTTCGTGGGGACGTTTTATCCCGCCGATGTCGACGGCTCGGCCGCCGCGTTCGTCGTCGATCTCGAGCAGGAGCCGCGTAGCTCGCACGCGACGCGCATCACCGTGTCGGTGCCGATGCTCGAGGCGGAGGCAGACGGCCTTCGGTCCGAGGGCGAGATGCAGGATCTCGACACGCTGCAGACCAAGCTGACCGAACGCCTCGAGCGCGCTGCCGGCGCCGTTTGCGTCGGGTTCTACGATCTGCGCGGCGTCGCCACCTTCGTGTTCTATGCAAAGAGGGCGATCACAGTCGGAGAGGCGACCGTCGCGATCGCCGACACGCACCCGTACGAGGCGGACGTCCTCGTCGACGAGGACCCCGAGTGGCGCTTCTACATCGACGCGCTCTTCCCCGATGCGTACGCGCTCCAGGGCATCTGGAACCGGCTCATCGTCGACGAGCTCGAGTCGCATGGTGACGAGCTCCACGAGCCGCGCGACGTCGACCACGTGGCGACGTTCCTGTCCACGGCGACGGCGCAGAAGGCCGCGAAGCAGCTCGCCGCGGCGCACTTCAAGGTCGACGGCATCGGCAAGGCCGACGAGGACGGACGCTTCGAGCTCGCGTTCCACCGCTCGGAGACGCTCGAGGAGGGCAAGCCGGATCGCTTCTCCTCGGAGATCCTCGACATCATCCTGCCGCTCGACGGCGAGTACGACGGGTGGGGCGCGCCCGCCGTCGGCTCGCAGCAGAAGAAGACGAAGAAGAAGCCCACGAAGGAGGCTGTCGCGAAGAAGAAGGCTGCGAAGCCGGCCGCGAAGAAGCCGGCCGCGAAGAAGCCGGCCGCGAAGAAGGCTATCGCGAAGAAGCCGGCCGCGAAGAAGCCGGCCGCGAAGAAGCCGGTCGCGAAGAAGAAGCCGGCCGCGAAGAAGGCTGTCGCGAAGAAGAAGGCGACCAAGAAGCGTCGCTGAACGCATCCTTGATGCGACCTCCGCATCACGTACGCTCGGCACCGTGAAGAACGTCGTCGAACGGGTCACTCAGCTCATCGCCCTCGCGACTTCACCGAACGAGAACGAGGCGCGCAACGCGGCGCTCCTCGCCGTCCAGTTGATCCGCAAGCATCGCATCGTGCTCACGATGCCGATCGGTCCCGCGAGCTCGCCGTCGATCCCCCGCGCCCGGACGAAGTCCGACCCCGGACGCGCCGAGGGCGGCGCGCGTCGCTCGCGATCGAGCGGCCGCGGCAACAAGCGCGTCGCCGATCCGCCGGAGAAGATCGTCGCGCCCCTCGGCGGCGAGTGCGTCGAGTGCGGCTCGCGCTACCGCGCGGACACGACCGTCTACTGGTTCGCCTCCGGCGGCGGCATGCATGCCAAGTGTTACGAAGAGTGGGCGAAACGCCGATGAAATCGGCCGGCTCGCCGATTTCGATCGGTCCCCCCTTGCCACTAATTAGATGGATGTCTAACTAGAGGGGAGTCGAAGTATGCCGAAGGACGAAGAGATGCGGGCCGGGACTTCCGCCTTCGCCGCGCTCGGCGACCCGACACGCCGCAGCATCCTCAAGATGCTGCGGGGCGGGTCAAAGACCGCGGGGGAGATCGCCGAGGCGTTCCATCTGACGAAGCCGACGCTGTCGCATCACTTCCGGGTGCTGCGGAGCGCGGGCCTCGTCCGTTCGGAGCGACGCGGCACGAGCATCGTCTACACGTTGCAGACGAACGTGCTCGAGGACCTGGCGACGGAGCTCTACGAGCTCGCGAGCACGACGACCCATCGGTCCCGTGTGCGCGGGCCCGCCTGACGCATCGGAGGATACGGCGATGGGCATGCAGCGCATGGACATGGTCTCGGTCGGTGTCATCGGTCTCACCTCGGCGCTCACCGCAGCGGTGTACGACCGGCTGCCGGAGCGCATGGCGACTCACTTCGATCTCCAGGGCAACGCCAACGGCTGGATGCCGCGCGCGATGGGCGCATGGTTCGCGCCGGCGTTCGCGCTGGGCCTCTGGGCATTCGTGCGCTTCGTGCCGCGCATCCTCCCGAAGACGGACAAGAAGCGCCTCGGCGACACCTCGGCACCGCTCGTCGCGGGGCTGACCGTGCTCCTCATGGCGGCGATCCACGTCCTCATCCTCTACGTCGCGATCGTTCGAGGGGCTTCGCTCGCGCGCGCGATCTGGGTCGTGCTCGGCGCGTTCTACATCGCGCTCGGCCTGGTCATCCCACGGATCAAGCGGAACCCCGTGATGGGTATCCGCACGCCGTGGACGCTCATGTCGGACGAGAACTGGGCACGCACCCAGCGCGTCGGCGGGTACTCGATGGTGCTCGGCGGCGTCGTCGCGGTGGTTTTCGGAGCGCTTGGGGGGACCGCGGGCGGCGTCGTCGCGCTCGCGGCGATCTTCGTGAGCGCGCTCCTGCCGGCGGCTTACTCCCTCCTGCTCGCGCGACGACAGGACCAGTCCTGAATCTCCGAGCGCGATTCTCGTTCCTGGAATCGCGCTCGGCCATTTAGCGGCTCTGCTCGACGTCTGACCGGCGTTTGGGTAGACGCTTCTCTGTGAAGCTCATCGTCCTTCGTGCCGGGGATGCCGCCGCCCCCGTCGCCGCGCGTCGCGGCGAGTTCTTCTCGTGGATCACGCGTGAGGTCGGCGACGCGTGGTCCGGAGAGTGGGTCGAGCACGACATTCGCAAGGACGAGTCGCTCCCCGGGCCGCGGGACGCAGACGGCTTCATCATCACCGGCTCGTCGAGCAGCGTGACCGAGCGCGCGCCGTGGATGCTCCGTGCCGAGGAGCTCGTGCGCGGGATCGCGAAGGCGAACACTCCTCTCTTCGGTATCTGCTTTGGCCACCAGATCGTCGGCCAGGCGCTGGGTGGCCTCGTCGCGAAGAACCCGAACGGTCGCGAGATCGGGACGGTCGCGGTCAGTCTGGTCCCGCAGGCGCCTCTCGATCCGATCTTCGACGGGCTCCCGCATCGCTTCCGCGCGAACCACACGCACGTCGACTCCGTCGTGGAGCTGCCACCGGGCGCGCGCGTCCTCGCGACGACCGACAAGGAGAAGCACGCGGCCTTCTCGATCGGCGAAGCGATCAAGTGCGTGCAGTTCCACCCGGAGATCGACGGCGACGCGATGCGCGGCTACGTCGAGGCGCGCGCGCACCTCATCGAAGGGGAGGGGGGCGACGCCAAGGCGATCCTCGAGGGCGTGACCGACGCACCTCACGGCGCATCGACGCTTCGCAGCTTCGTCCGCCACGTCGTGCGTGCGCGATGAGGCGCCTCCTCGGGGCCTCGCTGGCCGCCGCGGTGGCCGTCGCGCCCGGGCTCTCCGCATGCGACGCTGGCGGTCCCGCCATCGCCTCCGCGCCGATCGACATCGGGCCTCCGCGCTATCACGTCGAGATCACCAACGATGGTCGCGCCATCGTCCTGCGCCGGAGCGCCGAGGCGTTGCTCGTGCTCGGGGCCGATGCCTTCCAGGCCGGCGTCGTCGAGGCGCTCGATGACTCCGCGAGCTACGATCCGTACGCGTTCGAAGGGCGCGAGGACGAAGCGGGCATCGCCTTTCGCGTACCCGTGCACATCCACGCGGAGGCCCTCCTGGCGGGTGGCGCGAGCGTGACCCTCGACTACGGAGACGGCCTGGGCGCGCGGGTCGACATCCACGACGAAGGTGACGCCGGCTTCACGTTCACGATGACTCCGAGCTCCAGCGCCGCGGGCGCGCCCGCGATCGCGGTCATGCGTGTGCGCGCCGGCACCTCGGGCGATCCCACCGAGGGTTTCTATGGCCTCGGCGAGTGGGAGGACTCGGTGGACCATCGAGGCAAGCTGCGCGCGATGCAGATCGAGGCCGAGCTGGAGAGCGAGAGCGCCAACAACGAGGCGCACGTGCCCGTTCCGTTCCTGCTCGGCACCCACGGCTGGGCGATGTTCGTCGCCACGAACCGTGTCGGCGCGTTCGACGTCGCGCGGAAGGACCCGGCGTTCGTCGAGGCGACGTTCGCCGTCGCGCCGCGCAGCGGAAGCGGCGGCACACCCGAGACACTCAAGATGTGGCTCTTCGGCGCCGACGCGCCGCTCGATCTCGTCAGGAGCTGCTACCGCGTCTCCGGCCCCCACCGCATGCCGCCGGCGTGGGCGCTCGGTCCGTGGATCTGGCGCGATGACGACAAGGACCAGCAGCAGGTCCTCGACGACGCGGCGACGCTCCGGAGGCTCGATCTCGCGACGTCGGCGCTCTGGATCGACTCACCGTATGCGACCGCGATCAACACGTTCGACTTCGACCCCGCGAAGTACGAGGACGCGCCCGGGATGATCGCGAAGCTGCACGCGGCGGGCCTCCGCCTCGCGCTCTGGACGACGCCCTACCTCGACAAGACCGCCGAGCCGCTCCGCTCCGAGGCGACCGCGAAGGGCTATTTCCCACCGCAGAACGGGATCCCGCTCAACCCGTACAGCCTGCCGTTCGACTTCACCAACCCCGCGGGCTTCGCCTGGTGGCGCGACCTCGCGAAGCGCTACACGGACCTGGGCGTGGAGGGCTTCAAGCTCGACTACGGCGAGGACATCGTGTCCTCGCTCGGTCTCATACGTAACTCATGGCGCTTCGCCGACGGCTCCGACGAGCGCACGATGCACCACGCGTACTCGGGCCTCTACCACCGCGCCTACGCCGATGCGCTTCCGGCCGAGCGCTTCATGCTGTGCCGCGCGGCACACTGGGGAGAGCAAGACCTGGGCTGCATCATCTGGCCGGGCGACATGGACGCGACGTTCACGCGCCACGGCGAGCGCTTCACGCCCCGCGAGGGCAAGACGGAGGTGGTCGGTGTCGGCGGCCTCCCCGCGACCGTCATCATGGGCCTGTCGCTCGGCGTCTCCGGGTTCCCCTTCTTCGGGGCGGACACCGGCGGCTATCGACACAGCCCGCCGGATGAGGAGCTCTTCCTCCGCTGGAGCGAGCAGACCGCGCTCTCGACGGTGATGCAGGTCGGGGACAGCTCCGCGCAGCCACCGTGGGAGTTCACGCCCGAGAACGGGCGGAGCATGGCGACGGTAGATGTATACCGCACGTATGCGCGCCTCCACATGCGGCTCTTCCCGTACGAGTGGTCGTACGCGCAGCGCATCAGGGTCGACGGCCGACCCATCCAGCGCCCGCTCGGCCTCGCCTATCCCGAGATGGGCATCCATCCGTCGGACATCTACCTCTTCGGCGACGAGCTGCTCGTCGCGCCCGTCGTCACGCGCGGCGAGCGTCGTCGCGACGTCGTCGTCCCGGCGGGCTCGTGGGTCGACTGGTGGGACGGCACGCCGTATGCGTCCGACGGGCACGCGCCCATCAGCATCGACGCACCGCTCGACAGGCTGCCACTCCTGCTGCGCGACGGCGCGATCGTCCCGATGCTCCGCCCGACGATCGACACGCTTGCTCCCGCAGACGATCCCTCCGTCGACTCGTTCGCGCGAGACCCGGGGCTCCTCTGGGTGCGCATCGCCCCCGGGCGCCCTCGTCGCTTCGAGCTCTGGGATCGCACGAGCGTCGAGCGCGCGAACGACGGCTCGTTCCTGGTGACCAGCGGCGACGTCTTCGCGACGGGCTTCGTGCTCGAGACGAACGCCACCTCCGCACCGACCGAGGTGACGCGCGAGGACGATGGCGGCGCCAAGATTACGCTCGCGCGCAGCCCGACGCTCGCGGCCCTCGACACCGCGACCGAAGGCTGGGCCTGGGAGCCCGCGCGTCGCGGGACGCTCTCGGTGAAGCTTCGCAGCGGCTCGGCGCGCGTCACCGCGCGCTGAAGTCTCAGCTCGCGCGCAGCGTCGATTCGCGCGTTCGCACGCGCGACTGCCTGGTATGCGCCCCGCCGTGGTACTTGCCTCGGGATACGCCGTGATCGACGAGCGCCGTTTGAACAAGCACACCCTTGCCCCCTCCTTGATCGCGCTCGTGTCGGCGCTGGCTGCAGCGGCCGCGTGCGGTGGAACATCGGTGACGACCGTCTCCGGCACCACCGCCGACGGCGGTACCGACGACGGAAGCGCCGCCTGCGATCCCGCACCTTGTGCGACCGACGACGCCGGCGCCGGGGCTGGGTTCGACACGCCGACCATCTGTACGTCCGGGAAGAACTGGAGCCGCGGCGATCTCGGCTCGGCGTCGATGCACCCCGGCCGGGCCTGCATCACGTGTCACGACCAGAGCATCCAGGCGCCTTCGTTCACGATCGCAGGCACGGTCTTTCCGACGGCCCACGAACCCGACGACTGCAACGGCGCGAGCGGCACGACGTCAGGCGCGCAGATCGTCATCACCGACGCGAACGGGAAGGTCACCAAGATCGCCGTCAATTCGGTGGGTAGCTTCTACTCGCAAGGGTCGTTTGCCCTGCCGTTCCGCGCGAAGGTCGTCGTCGGCACCAGGGAGCGCGCCATGTTCGCGAGCCAGAAGACCGGCGACTGCAACGCGTGCCACACCGAGACGGGCGATAACTCCGCGCCCGGCCGTATCGTCCTCCCCTGAAAGGGCGTGGAGGGCCAGCGCTCCGCTCCCTTCGATGGGAGCGACAGAAAAAAAGCACTTCCGGCCGACCTGGTCACCCGCTCGACCATGGCGTCGCGAGCCACGGACGGCTTATCATCGGCCGCGATGACGTTGCCGCGCCTGCGGGCCGACGCCGCGGATGATCGCGCCGTCGCAAAGATCCTCCGAGGCGCGCTGCGTCACGAGGTGGAGGTCGTGCGCCTCGAGTCACCGCCGACGTCATCGGGCCAGCATCTCCTCGAGGTGGAGGTCCCCGGCGAAGGGCTCGTCACCCTCCTCGCCGATCCGGTGGGGGACGCGACGGAGGCGGGCCACCCGCTGCACGTGCGACCCGTCACACGCCCGCAGATGGCCGCGCTCCTCGCCATGATCGAGCGGCTCGACGAGCCCTCCCATACGCAGCCGCCACCCGAGGGGCAAGGCCCCGACGGTGAGGACAACCAGTCGAGCGACTCCACGATCGTCGCTCAGCTGAGCGGCCAGGCGGGCGCGGCGCGCCTACCGCCGCTCACCGCGTTCGGGCTCTTCGACGGCGAGCTGCCCGAGCCGCCGTCGTCCGGCGCATCGATCCCGAAGCCGCTGCCGAAGCCGCCGCTCAGGTCGCCGTCGGGCCAGATGCCGCGCGTGCTGAAGCCACCCAGCCTGCCTCCCATCTCCTTGAGCCCGGGCAGCAAGGCTCTCCCCGTCAACGAGCTCATCGGGCGTGTGATCGCCGGCAAGTACAAGGTCGAATCGGCGATCGGGAGCGGCTCGACGGCTTCCGTCTTCAAGGCGGTGCACCTCGATCTCAAGCGCAACGTGGCGGTGAAGATCCTCCACGCGGAGAACAGCCGGGAGATGCAGTTCGTGAAGCGCTTCAAAGGTGAGGCGCTCGCCGCGAGCAAGCTCGAACATCCCAACGTCGCCCGCGTCATCGACTTCGGTCAGGACACCGACGGCCTCCTCTATCTCGTGATGGAGCTCCTCACCGGGCGCAGCCTCGAGGCGATCCTCGCCGTCGAGGGCCGGTTGCCCGAGCGCTTGGCCCTCACGTTCGCGATCCAGGCCTGCAGTGCGCTCGCCTTCGCTCACGACGTCGGCATCGTTCATCGGGACATCAAGCCTGAGAACATCATGATCGTCGCGCATCGCGACGATGACGGGAATCCCTGCGACCTCGCGAAGGTCTGTGACTTCGGCCTGGCCAAGCTCGGCGAGCGCGATCCGGACCAGGAAGACCTCACCACCGGCGGAATGCTCTGCGGCTCGCCCCAGTACATGTCTCCCGAGCAGACACGCGGCGAGACGCTCGATGGTCGCTCGGACATCTACTCTCTCGCGGTCACGCTCTACGAGTCTCTGACCGGTACGTTCCCGCACGACGGCGCCGACCTCGTCGACCTCTTCACGAAGAAGATGATGGTGCCGCCGATGAAGCTCTCGGCGCTGCTGCCCAACGTCGACGCGCTGCTCGAGGACGTCGTGATGCGGGCGCTCTCGGCGGATCCGAAGCGACGTCATTCCAACGCGCGCGTCCTGCGCGAAGAGCTCCGCGAGGCGCTCGCTCTCCTCGACGACGAGGTGAACGATCGCGAGCCGACGATCGTCGCCGGCTGAACGCGGCAGGGACTGCGCGAGTTGCGCGAGGGGCTGCGCTCATGAGGGGCGTGTACATCACGCCTGTCTCATCGCTCGCGACGAACCACGAGGTGAAGTCGCGACGACACGCGGACGCGATCGCGAGCGCTCGCGCGCACCGTGTGCGACGGCGCGTGATCCTCGGAGGATCACGAGCCGACGCACCTTGGCAAGGCTCGTGCTGGAGCGCCGAGCGCCATGTCCCGAAAGAACCTCCTCCGAACCGTATCGCTCGGCCCGCTGACTGCAGTCCTCATCGCCGCTCAGGCGCTCGCGGGCTGCGCGTCCTCGGACGGCACCTCCGAGCCGCCGACGTCCTCGAGCCCCGACGCGATCACTCCTCAGGAGGTTGCCGCCGGCGAGGCAGCCGGGCCGGTCGACGACGATGGTCTGGCGGCAGAGGGCGCGCTCGCAATCGATCTCGAGCAACCGGTGACTACCCCTGCGGAGGACAGCGCGCCGTTCATCGACCCGGAAGACGCGCTCCTGCCGACCCAGCCGGTCGTTCCGCCCGGCGCGATCGATCCGGACGAGCTGAACCAGACGGCCTCGTGTCGACGCGTGACGGGCTACCGCAGCGGCAAGGCCTTCAGCCTGTGCGTCACCACCATCGACGGAACGTACGTCGAAGTGAACACCGCCCGCGCGTACCTTCG
>JANXVA010000175.1 GCA_025351875.1 Myxococcales bacterium
TGCCGACCGTCTCGTCCGCGAGCCCAGCCACGACCGGCGCGAGAGCCTTACACGGGCCGCACCAGGTGGCGCCGAAGTCGACGAGGACCGGCTTGTCGGCCTTCAGGACCTCCGCCTCGAAGCTCGCATCATCGACGACGACCACGTTCTTGCTGTTTGCCATGACGAATAAGGTACCCGTCGCGACGGTTCTTACAGCTCCGGAATCGGAGTAAGGAGTGACTTCCTCGACACCTCAGCAGTTCGACGTGCTCCCGCCCACCAAGCGCTCTCCCACATTGGATCCCCCGAAGAGCTCTTCCGAAGGGCCTGATGTGCTCGGAATCGTGAGCGATCTTGCCCGGGTCGGCCGGCGTGATCTCGTCCGGCTGGCGCGCCGGGAGGGCACCTCCGCCGAGGACGCCGTCGAGTGCGTACAAGATGCACTCTGCACGTTTCTCCAGCTCGCCCAGAAGAAACAGCTGCCCGAGGAGACCCGAATGTGGCCGGCCTTCCTCGCCGGGATCGTCCGGAACGCGGCCCGTAACAAGCGGCGCCTCCACCACGTCGCGCGCCCCCACGAGGATCTCGACGCGCTCCCCGCTGGCGCGAACGAGAGCTCGGCCGAGACGCTGGTCGCCGAGGCCGAGGAGCACGTACGCCTCCGCGCGTGCGTCGATCAGCTCTGCGAGACCCAGAAGGCGGTCGTGATGCTCCGCTTGCTCGAGGAGCGACCGGGCGAGGACGTCGCGGCGTCGCTGGGGATCACCCGCGGCTACGTCGACGTGCTCGTGCACCGCGCGAAGGCCTCGCTTCGCGTGTGCATGACCGGCGCGTGAGGCTCACTTGACCGGGCCGGTCTGCGTCGCACAGCCGAAGAGGATGTCGACCTTGCCGGCCTTCGCCTTCACGCCGTCGCACGTGCCGCCGCAGAGGAGGATGCGCGTCGGGTTGCTGGCGTCGTCGTACTGCCAGCCGGTGCCGCCGGTGCAGGCCTGGTTGTACGTGAGCGTGCTCGCGGCGGCGCCGGTGGGCGTGTGCTGGACGTTGACCTTCGCGTGATCGAACGTCTCGCCCGAGGGCGCGGCGGGGATCTTGTAGTCGCAGGTCAGGGCCGAGGCCTTGATCTGGTTGATGGCCTTCGTGAAATCGGCCTGGATTTGCGTGGGGTTGTCGACGGGAACGATGAGCGCGTTGGTCGTGCCGCCGCCTACGGCGATCTCGTTGAGGTTGGAGAGCGCGCTGCCGACGCCGATGACGTACGTGGGAAGCGTCGCGGCAACGCCCGAGACGAGCGACTTCACGGAGCTGATCGAGGTGTTGCCGCAGCCCGAGTCGGGGAGCCCGTCGGTCACGAGGACGACGGCGACCTTGCCGTCCTTGCCCTGGCCCGTCGCGACGCCTTGCGCGTAGCTGATCGCGCCCTGAAGCGCCTGGTAGGTCGGCGTGCCGCCGCCGGGGATCTCGATGTCGAGCGACTGCCCAAAGGACGGGCTCGGGAGCGCGGCCATCGAGACGCGGGGCGTGGCGTAGTCGGGGACGTTGCAGGAGTAGTCGGTCTGGTCGGGGAAGAAGCTCAGCGACGCGCTCATGCCCTTCGAGTCGGCGGACTCGAAGAACGCCTTCGACGCTGCCTTCGCGGACGCCCACTTCGGAGAGCCGTTAGAGGCCATGCTGCCCGACCTATCGAACATGAAGACGAGGTAGACGGGGCGCGCTTCGGCGCTCGCGGACTGCGTCGCGCAGGCGGCGAGGTCAGTGCCGGCGCCGGGCGCAGTCGTCTTGGTGCCGCTGCCGAGCGTGCCCGAGCCGGTCGTGTCGCCGCCGGGGTCCGTCCCCGTGTGCTTCGTCCCCTTGTTGAAGTCCGAGAGGCTCGGATCAGCCCCCCCACACGCGACGAGCGTGACGAGCAACGTGGACCCCAGACCGAACGAGAGCTTCGAGCGCATCGACATGGAAGCTCCAGCTGCAACGGCCGTACCTAGGTGTAGATGCGATAAGCACTCACACTAGCCACTAGGCGCCGGGTCGAGGACCTCCCAGATTTCTCGTCTTTCGTGGACGTTTCCGTTCTCTGCGGAATCCGTTTGACCGGGTCCCTGACGGACCAGAGGGAGGCGCGTGTACGATCCATCGACTTCGGGTCACGTCGGTGATGTGACGCTGCAGAGACGCGGAAATGAGCACCGACGAGAGACGACCACGAGCCCACGAGGCGCTGTTCTGGCGGCGGCTCGCTCATCTTGGCGCGTCGCGTGGTCCGGAGTGGTGGGTGCGTTACAGCCCGCCGGTCTTCGGCTGGGCCGCCGCGGCGCTGGTGCCATCGGCGCGTCGCGCGGTCCTCCGCAACCTCCAGCGGATCCGGGGGCCGGCAGCCACGTCACGCGACGCGCGCGAGGTGCTCGAGACGTTCGCGACGTACGCGTCGTGTCTCGCGGAGGTGCTCTCGAACGATGCCCCGAGCGGGCCGCGGCACCCCGAGACGACGCATCGCAACGTCGAGCACGTCGAGTCGGCTCGTGCCCACGGCAAGGGAATCATCATGGTGACGGCCCACACGGCGGGCTGGGAGACCGTCGGCCCTGCGGTCGCGCGCAACCAGGGCCTCGAGATGATGATCGCCATGCAACGCGAGGCCGACGCGGGTGCGCGTGTGCTCCACGATGAGGCACGCAAGCGCGCGGGGATCGAGATCGTCCACGTGGGCGACGACGCGCTCGCTCCACTCCCGCTCCTGCGGCACCTCCGCCAGGGAAACGTCGTCGCGCTGCAGATCGACCGCGTCGCTCCTGGGATGCGGACTCGTGACGTCGACTTCCTCGGTGAGCGGACGAAGATGCCCGAGGGCCCGCTCCGCCTCGCGCAGGTGTCGGGTGCGCCCATCCTGCCGGTGTTCTGCGCGCGCATCGGGTATCGGCGATACGTCGTCGAGCTGTACGAGAGTCGGCTCGTTCCTCGGCATGCGACCCAGGCCGACCTCGACGAGGTCGCGGAGTACCTCGCCGACAGCCTGGCGGATTTCCTGCGTTCTCACCCGACCCAGTGGTTCCACTTCGGCGGTTAAGTGTCGACACTCGTGAGGGGCCGGTCTACTTACGTCGGCGAATGGCGACCCGGCTTCACATCGGCGCGAAAGAGCTACGCGGTGACGTGGCGGCCTACGCGAAGCGCTTCGACCTCCTCGAGGTCCGCGGGCTCGACGCCGCGCAGCAGAAGCTCGCACCGACGGACGCCACGCTCCGGCGCTGGCGCAAGGCCGTGCCCGCGGTGTTCGAGTTCTCCGTCATCGGCGGTCCGAACCTCGGAAAGCTGAAGGCCGGCGACGCGCTCGAGGCCGAGCTCGCGGTGCTGCTCAAGTCGGTGACTCTCCTCGAGGCGCGCGTGATCGTCATCGCGACTGCGGCGGATGTGTCGCCGAGCAAGCTCTGGCGCGATCGCCTCGCGAAGCTCGTCGACCGCCTCCCCCGCGACGCGAGCAGCATCGTCTGGGAGCCGAGCGGCCTCTGGGAGATCGAGGACGCCGCCGCGCTCGCCGAGAAGCTGGAAATCACGGTCGCCGTCGATCCCGCACGCGACGCGATGCCTCCGGGCCCGGTGGCCTACGGGCGCCTCCGCGCCGCGGGAGGCACGCGCGCGTTCTCGACCACCGCGCTGCAGAAGGTCGCCGACACCGTCGGCGAGCGTCGCGACGCGTACGTCGTCTTCGAGACGACCGGAGCCCTCAAGGAAGGGAAGATCCTGCGCGCGCTCGTTCGTCAGGCGAAGGGCGGCAAGCGAGGCGGCCTCGGTCGCCTCATCCGGCCGAAGGGCTCGCCCCCCGCCGTCAGCGACGACGAACAGGAAGAGTAGAGGCCGATGACGCTGCGGAAGTCACGGGCCGCGGTCGCGTCGTCGCCCGAGGTCGAGGTCGCCGCCGAGGAGCTGCTAAAGAAGGGCAACGCCGTCGACGCGGTCGTCGCCGGCGTGTTCGCGGCGTGCGCGCTCTATCCCGGCGTCCTGCTCGGTCCCGTCCAGATCCTGATCGGTGGAGGCGGCGTCGGCCTCCGCGCCTTCGACGGGCGCGTGCGCCAGCCTGGCATCGGAGCGCCGCGTCCGCGCGGGTTTCGCGAAGACGAGGAAGTGCCTGACGCCGCGAAGGTCGGCGTGCCCTGGTTGCCCGCGACGCTCTCCGTCGCCGTGGCGACGGCGGGCACGGCGACGTTCGCCCAGGTACTCGCGCCCGCGCTGGCCCTCGCCAAGGGCTCGCCACGCCACGACGTGCTCACCAAGATCGCCTCGCGCGGCCCGCGCGCCGTCGAGGAGCGTCCGCTCGGCGCGGAGCTCCTCGTGCTCGCGGGACGGACGAGCGGGGGTCTTCTCACGTCGGATGACCTCTCCTCGCAGAGGCCGGAGGTCCATCCGGCCTCACGCCATGTCCTCGGTGCGGCGCACGCGGGCCGTAGTGGCCGCGGCCCGCGTTCGTCGTCGCCGCGCGATCGCAACGCGAAAGCTTCGCCGGTCGATGCGCCCAGCGAGGCACGCACGCGCTTCGTCTACGAGCTCCCGTGGTCGAACGACGAGGGCGGGCTGCCGATCGCGCCTGCGGGCCTCGTCGAGGTCGCGACCACGCGCGCCGTCGCAGCCGTCGACCGCTTCGGCGCCTTCGCGATCGCGTGCTGGGACGAGGGCGCTTCGGGGCTGTCGATCCCCGAGCTCGGTCTGCGCGCACCGTTCTTCGCCACGCCCGTCCTCCGCGGCGAGACGCGCGTTCGCCCCGGCGACGCCCGGGCCGCCGCGGCTCCCATCGCCCTCGTCGGCACCGACGCGGGGCCCGAGTTCGGTTTCGCGGCCTTCGGCGCCTCGGACGCCTACGAGGTCCTGCAGGGCGCGCTGCGCTCCGTGATCGAGGACGATCGGATCGAGGCGCACGGTGAGGCACGGCTCGTGGCCGTCTCGCACCTCTCCGGCATCGCGTCCGCGCTGCGCTGAACCGCGCCGCGTCGCGCCGCGTCGCGCCGCGTCGTGTCGTGTCTGTCGAGAACGCAAAAAGGCGTCCGAGGAGCTGGCTCCTCAGACGCCCGTTTCTACGTAGCCGAAGCGTTGACGCTACACCTTGACGCCGTGACGCTTCGCGTAGACCAACACGCCGATCTTGTCGATCGTGCGGATGTCGCGGGTCGTCAGCTTCAACGTCACGTAGCGCTTGTACTCAGCGACCCAGACGCGCCTCGTCTGGATGTTGACGTTCTGCCAACGCTTCGTCTTGATGTTGGAGTGCGAGACGTTCTGCGCACTGAGCTTGCGCTTGCCGGTGATGTCGCTCTTCGCCATGGCCTTAGTCCTCGGGAGTCGCGCAACTTGGCGGAAACGCTGATCCCTGTCAAGCGGGTCGGCGCTTTAGCGGTGTTTTCGTGGATTCAGGAGGGCCGGATGGTCCCCAGCACCTTCGCCAGGGTGGTGCACCACTCGCGCATCCGGTCGAAGCCGGCGTTCTTCGAGAGGGTTGCCTCGTCCATGTACAGGCGGCGCGCCAGCTCGACCTGGACGACGTGGATGTGGAGGTTCGGCTGGCCGTAGTGCTGCGTCGTGAAGCCACCCTGGTACGGGTCGTCGTGGGCCACGGAGAGCCCCGCCTTGCGGGCATGCGCGTCGACGCAGTCGATGAACGCGGCGGCCGCGCTCGTCCGCCCACGCGTTCCAGGCACGACGTCCGCACGGACCGCCTGCGGGTCGCCGTGCCCTGCGCGGCCGACGCTCGGCATCGAGTGGGCTGCGAGGAGGATCGCGAAGCCGAACCGCGCCCGCTTGCGCTCGAGGATCTCGGCGATCGTGCGGTGGTACGGGCGGTAGTAGGCGTCGAGACGGCGCTCCAGCTCGATCCGCGGCAGCGGCCCGTCGAGGACGCGCGCGCCCTCGCTGGTCAGGCGCCAGATGATCCCGCGTGTCGCCCGGGCGTGTGCGGGGGCGCCCTCGACCGACTCGGCGTCGACGTCGCGCTCGCTTCGGTTCAGATCGCAGACGTAACGGGAGACGTGCGACACGATGACGGTCGCGCCGGCGGACGACGCGTCGGCATAGAGGTCGTCGACGTAGAGGTCCGCATCCCGACCGATGGACCGAGCGGGGGCCGCGAGCCTCGACAGCGTCTGCCCATCGACGACGAGGCCTGCGTGCGGGATCTCGACCGTCAGAGGGGTCTCCTCCGCGCTGGGCTCGATCACCGTGAACGGCCCGGGCATCGGCGGTGCGTACCTCATGGCGCGACCGTCGTCGAGTCGCTAACCGACCTCGGGACGGCCTACGCGCGCGGGTGGGCCTTGTCGTAGGCCGCCCGGACGTGATCCTGCGCGACGCGCGTGTAGATTTCGGTGGTGCCGAGATCGGCGTGCCCGAGCATCGCCTGGACGGCGCGAAGGTCGGCTCCGCCTCTGAGGAGGTGGGTCGCGAAGGAGTGCCGCAGCTTGTGCGGTGAGGTCGGCGTCTTGATCCCGACACCGCGCGCGTAGGCCTTGAGCAGCTTCCAGAGCCCTTGTCGCGTGAAGCGCTTTCCCCGTGGCGAGAGGAACAGATGCGGGTCGACGGTCGCGCCCTTGGTCTGCGGGCGGACGAGCTCGAGGTACGCGTCGATGCGCTCGAGCGCGATCTGGCCGACCGGCACGAGGCGCCGCTTTCCGCCCTTGCCGAGCGGCGCAACGGTGCCGACCTTGCGATCGAGGTCGCCGAGCTTGAGCGAGCACAGCTCGGAGACGCGGAGACCGGAGGCGTAGAGCACGTGGATCATCGCGCTGTCACGGATGCCGCGGCCCGTGTCGAGCGGCGGCGCCGCGAGCAGCTGGTCGACCTCCTCGTACGAAAGGACCCGAGGCAGCTTGCGC
>JANXVA010000184.1 GCA_025351875.1 Myxococcales bacterium
CCCGAGCGGGCGGCCGTCGTAATCGGCGAGCGCGTGCGCGTAGGCGAGACCGCCGAGCGCGTCGGCGATGATGCGCGCGCTGAGCTCGGGCTCGATGCCCTCCTTGCGACGAAGGGCCTCCTTGAGCACCTTGTTGAGGGACTGCCCCTCCAGGTACTCCATCGCGATGAAGTAGACGCCGTTCTGCTCGCCGACCTCGTATGTGTGGACGATGTTCGGATGACTGAGGCGAGCGGCGAGCCGCGCCTCGTCGAGGAACATGTTCCGGAACGACGGCTCCTCGGCGAGCGCCTGGCGCAGTCTCTTGATGACGGCGAGCTTGTTGAAGCCCATCTGCCCGCGCGCGACGGACAGAAACACGTCGGCCATACCTCCGCGCCCAAGGCTCGCGAAGAGTTGGTATTTGCCGAACGCCGTCGTGGGGGTGCCTTCGATCTGCGCCTCAACGCCGGATCTGGGGTCACGTACAGCCCCGACCATCCGACTCATGGAGTATCTTCCCTACGCCACCCGGTCAAGAAGCGCACATTGTAAGACACGAGCTCCTCGCGCCGGCCAGCCCACGCGAGGGGCAGGCTCGCGACGCGAGTTGCGAAGGTGGCGAAGCCCCGCCTGACGCCTTATTTCGGCGGCGACGGGAGGGTCTGCGTGCCGTTCGCGGCGTCGACCGACCACTGGAAGTCGTCGATGAGGGCCGTCGAGTCGAGGATGCCGTCGCCCTGGTCCCAGATCGCCCACATCAGGGTGATCTCCTTGCCGCGGACGGTGTCGACGGGCGCGGTCGTGGTGAGCCAGCCGGTGGCGGCATGACCCTCGAAGCCGGTGCCCGAGAGGAACGAGTTGCCGAGCGGACAGCCGAACGTCTTGCCGCCCGCGCTCTGCGGCGAACAGACCTGGAGGAGGCTGTTGTTCACGCTGATCGGGTTGCCGTCCTGGTCGAACGCGATGTTGCCGTCCGGGAGGTTCGCCGGCTTCGGGGTCATGATCGTGACGAAGAAGTCGTTGTAGCTCGAGCAGATGAAGTTCGGGAACTCGTAGGTGAAGAAGTTCTGCTGGTACGTGAACGACTTGGCGTTCGAGGGAACGCGAATCTTCACGCGGAGCGCCGCGCCGTCGTTCGAGCCGCCGAAGCCGCCGAAGAGCCCGCCGCTGCCCGAGCACGAGGGCGACTCCTTCGGGTAACCGGCCGGCGTGCCGCTCGAGTAGTTCTTCGAGTAGCCGCTGACGTTCTTGTACCCGGGGTCGTTCGGGGCACGCGCGGTGCCGGACGAGATCGCGAGGACGGCGGCGCCGTTCTGCGCTGCGTTGACGCCGAACGTCGGGAGGATGCCCTCGCCGAGCGGGTCCGACTGCGGCGAGCCGTCGGGCTTGACCCACTTGGCCTCGACCACGCCCCACATGCGATCATCCGTGGCCTTCTTGCAGAGGCCGATCGCCTTGGCGCCGTCGAAGGCGTCGGAAGAGCCCATCGTGAGGCCCGTGTCGCAGTCCGCGGGCTCGTCATCGGGGACGCCGTTGCAATCCTCGTCGATGCCGTTGCCGGGGACGTCGAACGCGCCGTTGTTCACGTTCGGGTCGCACTCGTTGCAGTCGTACTTGAGCGGGTAGCCGTCACCGTCGGAGTCGAGGTTCGGATCGGCGGCGACGTTGTTGATCGCGCACGGGCTACCCTTGCCTGCCTCAGCACCCGTCACGAACGACGGACCGCTCCCTGCGTCGCCCGCGGCGGGATCGTTCGGGTCCGTCGCGGACTCGAAGCCGCTTCGCGCGTTCGAGCTCGAGCAGGCGGACGCGTTGAGGGCGATCGCTGCAAGCGAAACGAACCCAACGAGGGAGAGTGTGCTGCCGAGGACGCGTACGTTCATGGGGGCCTTCCGCTTCTGCTCGCCTTGGCGCATGCCGAAGGGCGACGAGAAGTGGCGGGGGTTTGGCATTTCTCCGATGGGGTTGCGAGCGAGTTCCCGTACGGAGACGCATCGGTGCCGTGGTTTTAGGCCACGATGTCCGACATGTCCGGCATCGGTCTCCATGCCCAATTCCCCATGGACGTGGTAATCGGCGGCCATGCGGTTTGGTCGATGGCGCTCGGGTTCGATGATGGCGCCTCGTACGCCCATGCGCCTCGTGGCGCTCGCCGCGCTTGCGGCGGCCTTGACGGTCGGCGCGCTCGCCGTGGCGGCCCCTGACGACCGCACGGCGACCGAAGAGGCCCTGCGCGAGGTCGAGCGTTCCGCGAAGAAGGACGTTGCCGCTGAGATGACCACCCGATCGCGGGCCGCCCTCGAGCGCGCCGCGAAGCTGCGGGCCTCCGGCGACGAGCCGCACGCACGGCTCGCCGAAGGACTCGCGAGGACGTGGGCCGAAGCCGCGCGCGACGTGCTGCGCGCCGTCGACATCGAGGAGAAGGCGCAAGGGGCACGCCGCAGTGCGACCGACGCCGGGATCGTCGCCGAGCGCGAGCGCGCTCTTCTCGAAGAGGGCATCGCGCAGAGCGGCCGCCTGCGCGCGCAGCTCGAGAGCATGGAGCGCGAGTCGAAGGAGCAGCCCGCGCGCACGAGCGCGGCCGCGAACGCCGATGTCGCCGACGGCGGCGCGTCCCGACCGAAGGCCCCAAAGGCGCCACCTCCTCCTGCCACGCGCGACGGAGGTGCACGATGAGCCCGAAGCTCTCCCTCTCTGCAATCGCCCTGGCGGTCTCGCTCGCGTCCGTCGGATGCGCCGGCGCGAACGCCGCGAACGCCGGGCGCGTCAGCGACGCGGAACGCATGCGCGCAGGTCTCGGCGGGCAGGACGCCCAGACGCTCGCACCTCAGGCCTTCGCGGCCGCGGATCAGGAGCTGCGTCTCGCGAAGGAGGCGCAGGCATCGGGTGACAGCGTCGGCGCTGAGCTTCACGCCGAGCGCGCGCTCGCGACCTACAACCAGGCGATCGCGCTCGCGCGTCTCTCCCGAGCGACGCAGGAAGAGGCAGCCGCCAACGAGACCCTCGCGAAGGCCTCGGAGCAGGCCCAGAAGTACGCGTCGCAACGCAAGGCGATCGATCACGAGGCGGACGACCTCGAGAAGAAGCTGCGCGTCGCACGCGAGGCGCAGCTCCCGCCGGTGAGCGGCCCTGCCGATCCCGAACGCGAGCGGGCGCGCGCCGTCGCGGCGCAGGCGCTGGTGACGCAGGCTCGGTTGCTCTGCAGTGCCGCGAGGCTCGTGTCGCCTCAGGCTCCCGGCGTCGCCGAGGCCGAGTCGGCCGTTACGAATCTCGAGAAGCAGGTCGCGAGCGCGAAGGCGGTCGCGATCGATCCCGCGGCGCGGGCGCGCGCCGCATGCCTGACGTCGCTCACGAAGGCTCGGCGCACCGCCGGTCCCGACTCGGATCAGGCGGATACGTTGCTCGGCGAGCTCTCGCAGGCCGGTGGCGCGGCCAAGGGAAAGAGCGATCTTGCGCCCGCGCGCGACGAGCGCGGCGTCGTCGTGACGCTGCGTTCGGCGTTCAAGGGCGACAAGCTCACGCCCGAGTCCGAAGGATCCTTGAAGGACCTCGGTCGCGTCGGCGCCGCGCACCCGACGTTCGCCGTGCAGGTCGTCATGCACGACGCGCAAGCTCCCTCCGCGGCGGAGGCGGCGCAAAACCAGAAACGCGGCGAGGCCATCGTGCAGGCGCTCGTCGCCGGCGGCGTGCCCGCTGCGAAGGTCAAGGTCGAGCAGGCCGGCGCGAAGGCGCCCGTCGTCGATCCGAAGGACGCGAAGCATCGCGACCGGAACTCGCGCGTCGAGATCGTGTTCGTGTCGTCGGGCTCCTGAGCGCGCGGCCGCTCACGCCGGTCGATCCGAGCGGCGTCTGGCGGCGCGCCTCGCGATGAGCAAGGCGAAGGCGAGCGCAGAGGCGCCGCCGCCGAACATCGACACGCGGCCGAGCCCGCCCGTCGTGCACGACAGCCCGGCGCCGCCGACGACGAGGACTTCGGGCTGGGGCTCCGTATCGCTGACGGGCTCGAGGCCGGCCTCCGGGTAGGTCGGGTCGAGACACTTGCCCGTGCGCCAGTCGCATACCTGCGGCAAGGCGCACGGATTCGGCGCGCAGCGATCCACGCACGAGCCACGCGGCAGGCCGGCGTCGTTCGTCACACGGAGACAGACCTCCTTCGGAGGGCACACGACGCCCGCGCAGTCCTCCACGCATGCGCCGCCTGCGCAGTGCAAGCCGCCTGGACACGCGACGCCGACGCACGCCTTTTCGACGCAGCGTGCCGTGGGCGCAACGCGTTCGCACACCTCCCCGGACGCGCATCCGTCGTTGCCCGGCGAACAATCGCACGACCCGACGCAGCGACCGTCCTTGCACGTCGCGCCTTCCGTGCACGCGACTCCGTCGCACGGGTCGACGCAACCGAAACCGCGGCAACGCTGGCCGAACGGACAGCGGACGTCGGCGTTGCAGTCGGCGATGCAGGTCTTGGTGTCGTCGCACGTCGAGCCGGGCGGGCAGCCGTAGATCGAGCAGTCGCCCGTGCACAGGCGCTGGTCCGCCTGCGTCTCGCAGTGCGCATAGGGAGCGCATCCGAAGTCGTCGAGCGGGATGCACTCCGGGACGCAGACGCCGCGCAGGCATCCCTTCTTCGCGCCGCAAATGCGGCCCGCGGCGCCACTGCAGTCGAGATCCTTCGTTCCGTCGCAGGCCTCGGGTGCGCCTGGAAACGCGCGAGGGTCGGAGTCGTCGCAGTCGCACGGCGTGCCGGGGGACGCACACGAGCACGCGACGAAGCCGTCACCGTCGACGTCGGCGCACGGAGCGCCGGCCTCGCAGCCCGGCAACGTGCCCGCACGCGCGCGGACGGTCGTGGCCGTCACTCCCGCGATGGAGGCAGCGATCGCGAGCGCGATGCCCCAGCGCTTGCGACGACGATGGCGGTGCATGCCGCCCTACTTATGCCGCCGCGGCGCTGCACTGCCAAGCGCGGAGATGGGAGGCTGCGCCGCGCAACACCTGCGCTTGCCATGGGGTCGGCCGCGGGGGTATGCGTGCGCGGTGCGAGCGCTCGTCCTCGTCGCTGTCGTCGGGCTCGTCGCGCTCGTCGGGCTCGCCTGCGGTGACGAACCGCCAGCGCCAGCGCCGTTCACGGTCTGGGCGTTCGAGGAGCGCACGGGCCCGGAAGGCACCGACACGCCGCTGGCCGGCGCGCAGATCTCGTTCGACCCTCCAGCGGGGGGCGCCCGCGTGCTCGCGACCGCAGCGGAGGACGGCCACGCGACGTTCGCGGCGGACTTCAGCGCGGGTGGCGGGACGGTCAGCGTCTTCGACCGCGCTCACGTGCTCGTGAGCGTGATCGGCGCCTCGCCCTCGTCGGCGGCTGCGCGCCCGAATCCGCTCGGGAAGCCGGCGTCCGACCTCGTCCTCTTCGCACCTCGGCTCGACGATGCCGTTCGGGGCGCCTCCGTGGAGCTCGCAGGAGCGCTGAAAAAGCGCGCCGTCGCGAGCTCCATCGATCTCTCGGCGAGCGGTATTCCGCAGCTCGGAGCGGCCGAGACGACCGGCGCGACGTACGCGCTCCGTGCCCCGCGAGCGAGACCGTTCTTCCTCATCGGCCACGAGAGCCGAAACATCGCGAGCGATCCGGAGAAGGTCGAGAACGAGCTCCTGGGGAGCTTCCGCATCGATATGACGCCGCTCGATGCCGATACGACGCGCGACATCGACGTGAGCAAGGCATCACCACTCGACGTCCGTGTGGTGCACCTCCGCGCGGACTTCCCGAGCGGCCCGACGCGGTTCGGAGCCGGCACGCGCGGCGCCGCGACGGTCATCAGCGCCGACTCGAAGGTCCTGGTCGCCCCCATCAAGAGCGCCCAGCCGAGCGCCGACGGGCGTGGCTTCGATCTGCAGATGTACGTGGCAGGGACGGACATCTCCCCCGAGCGCCCGCTGACCCGCGCGTCTCTCGTGGCAAGAGACGGTTCGCGATCCATTCGCGTCGAGCCCGGCATCGCCGGCGACGGCACGACCTGGAGCGACTTTCTCACGCCGCCGGTGGTCAAGGAGAGCGCCACGCCGACCTCGCTCACCGAGCCGATCCTCTTGGAGGACTTCCCCGCCGGCGCCGAGCTCGGGATCGAGGTCTACGCGGGAACGCAGCTCGCATGGATCATCCTGGGCTCGACGCGCGCGCCGCTCGACCCCGTGAAGCTGCCTGTGCCGCTCGAGGTGCGTCTGCCCGCGCTCGTCGCGGTGTCTTTCGTGGCCCGCGCGGATCGCGTCACGCTCGCGCCGCGTGGAGAGATCTTCCGGCGCACCGCATTCAGCCACGACGTCCTCTTCAGGAGGTGATGGGTGCCGACGTCCCCCTCCCTTGCCTGGCGCGCGCGTGTGACTACGGCCGTCGTGCTCTCGATCGCGCTCTTTGTGCCGGTGGCTGGAGCGCAGTCGCGCACGGGCTTTGCCGTCAATCGCTTCGAGCCGGCGGAGCGCGGCAGCCAGCAGCTCGTCGTCGACTCGCTCGACCTGCGCGCCGGCAGTGCGGCGGCCGGCGCGACGCTGGACTACGCTTACAAGCCGCTCGTCGTCTACGACGCGACGGGCGCGGAGCGCCATGCGCTCGTCCGCCATCAGACCATCGTGCACCTCGGTGGCGCGTTCGTCGTCGCGGGGAGACTGCGCCTCGCGCTCGACGCGCCGGTCGCTCTCTATCAAGACGGCGAGAGCGCCGTCGTCGACGGCGTGGCCCTGTCCCCGGCGACGGCGCCTTCGTTCGGCGACGTCAGGCTCGCCGCAGACGTCCGCGTCGTGGGCGACCACGGCGAGCCATTCTCGCTCGCGGTCGGCGTGCGAGGTTGGCTGCCGACGGGTCTTCGCTCGCAGTTCACGAGCGACGGCTCGGCGCGCCTCGCTCCCCAGGTCCTCGCCGCGGGCGCGTTCGACGTGCTGGTCTGGGCCGCGCGTGTCGCGCTCGTCTATCGCTCGCGCGACGACGCGTACGCCGGACGCGAGCTCGGCAGCGAGCTCTTCGCGGCGGCGGGCGCGGGAGTGCGCACACGTGACGGCCGCCTCCTCGTTGGCCCGGAGATGTTCGCCGCGAGCGCGTTCACCGGGAAAGCGAAGTTCCTCGGATCGCGCGAGACGCCGGTGGAGTGGCTCTTCGGAGCGCACTACGACATCAGCGAAAACCTGCGCGCCGGCGCGGGCGTCGGCGGGGGCGTCGGCCACGGCTACGGCGCACCGGTCGTGCGCGGCGTCGCGTCGCTCGAGTGGATCAGGAGCGCGCCCGCTCGACGGAGCCCGACCGGCGACCCCGAGCCGCGCACGCCGTGGGAAGGCTTCGAAGGGGGCGGCGGCCAGGGCAACCCGCCGAAGAAGGAGCGCCCGCTCGCGGTCGTGACGGAGAACGAGATCCGGATCGAGGAGGAGCTCCGCTTCGCGACGGACAGCGCGGAGCTCCTCGGCGGCAGCGACGCCGTCCTCGGCGCGGTGAAGCGGATCCTCGACGAGCATCCGGAGATCCGCCGGCTGCGCATCGAGGGGCACACCGACGCGACCGGCTACGCGGCCTACAACGACGACCTCAGCACGCGCCGCGCCGCGTCGGTCGAGGCGTGGCTCGTCGGCCGTGGTGTCGCAAAGGAGCGCCTCGAGAGCGCCGGGCTCGGCAGCAAGGAGCCCCTCGACACGAACGAGACCGAGGAGGGCCGCGCAAAGAACCGCCGCGTCGTCTTCCGCATCCTCCCTTGACGGGGACGCCGACCGGCTTCCGCAGCGCACACCGCTTCTCGTGATCACCCCCCCCAGCGAACACCATCGAAACCTATCGAGCGGAAGCTCACAGCCCCGCGCACCCCAGGCGTGAAACGCGGCGCCGCGGCGGCGCCGTTCGCCGCAGGCGACTCACGCCGGCCAGGTCGCGCCTCGGGGAGGCTCACGCGAAAGCGTGAGGGGCAGCGCCCAAACTAGGGAACCGCGAGCTTGTAGCCGTACCCGTAGACCGTGAGGATGTGCACCGGCTTGTCGGGATGCTTCTCGATCTTCTTGCGGAGCTTCACGATGAAGTTGTCGACGGTGCGGTTCGTTGGCGCCGCCTCGAGCCCCCAGATTTTCTGCAGGATCTCGTCGCGGCTCACCGGTTGACCGGTGCGCTCGACGAGCAAGCGAAGGAGCTCGACCTCGTAGAAGGAGAGGGCGTGCTCGACGCCGCCGACCTTGAGCGTGTGGGTCGAGAAGCCCACCTTCGCCTCGCCGATCTCGACGACCTCGGGCGCCGCGCTCGGACGCGCGACGCGGCGAAAGATGGCGCGCATGCGCGCGATGAGCTCGTTGACGCTGAACGGCTTCGTCACGTAGTCGTCCGCGCCAGCGTCGAGGCCGCGGATCTTGTCGGTCTCCTGGGAGCGGGCCGTCAGCATGATGATCGGCATGAACGGCGAGATGCGCCGGAGCTCTTCGCAGACCGCGTAGCCGTTCACGTCCGGCAGCATGAGGTCGAGGATGACGGCGTCCGGGTTCTCGGCCCGCGCGAGCTGGATGCCGTCCTTGCCCTTGCCCGCGGAGATCACGCCGAAGCCCTCGAACTCCAGCGAGTCGCGGAGCCCCATCACGATGTGGGGCTCGTCCTCGATGATCAGGATGGTCTTCTTCGGGCCGGCCATGGGTGACGCTCGAAACCGTAGCGGACAAAACGACCGAGGCCCGCGAAGACACCCGACCAAAGTGGCGGGGTATCCAGGCGGGCCTGCGGTGAGTGGGCTCCTAGAGCTCGTGACGCGAGCGGCTACGGCTTCGTGTTCGGGTCGCCCGCCGCGCCGCCAGCGTCATAGAGCTGGATGCACTGGAGGCTGAACTTCGCACCGGCGAGAGCGCCGGTCGCGCCGGAGAAGATGAGCGCCTGCGGGCACCGACCTGCGGGGCTGGAGGACGCCGAGTTCTCGACGTAGCACCAGCCCTTGTTCGCGTCGGCGTCGCAGCTCTGGCCGGGGTCGACGACCAGCTGGGGAAGCTGGCAGACGGGCAGCTTCGAGAGGTCGGTGCCGCCGTCCTTGACGTCTCCGGACTCGGCCTTTTGCTGCTCGAGGAACTTCGCGAGGATCGCCGGATCCGGCGGCTTGAGGCCCTGCGCGGAGCAAGAGTCGGTGACCTCGCCGAGCTGCGCGAGGACGAGGCAAGGAACTTCCTTGGTCTTCTCGTCGCGCGAGAGCTGCTGCGGGAGGCACTGCGTAGTGAGCGCGTTCTTGAGGCGGTCGACGATCGCCTTGACGGCCGGGTTATAGCCGTAGCTCGGATTCTGCTTGTCGCCCTTCAGCGTGATCGGGCAGAGCGAGGCGATGACGCCCTGGTCGCCGAGCGCTCGGACGGCCATGAACTCGCGAACGGTCGGGTACGCCTTGGCGCGCGTCTGCTGGCCGAGGGTCGGTCCGCAGAGCGGGGGGTTCTTCGCGGGGTCGGCGCAGTCGCAGGACGTCTCTGCATTCGTGCAGGTCTTGACCGTCGGGAGCTCGAACGTGCAGGCGTACTGGAGATCGTTTCCACCGGTGTCCCACTCGCGGCCATGGACCGCGTCGGTGCCGTCGTCGCCGCGCGTGTTGCTCGGCTGCGGGAGGCCCGGGCGCGCGCCCTTCGACTCGATCATGTGCGGGTCGAGGCCGGTGTAGTTGTAGCGACCGGGCTCCTGACCGAGGATCTTGATCCAGTCGTCGTTCGTGATGCGGCTCTTCTCCGTGTCCGTCGCATCGAAGTGGAGGAGGGTGTTCGGGACACCGCCGACGACGGCGAAGAAGATGAGGTCCGACGAGCGAGTGCCGCGCGGCAGGTTGCAGATCTCTTCGCCCTGACCCCGGGGGAGCTTCGACGCGAAGAGCGGGTTGGTGCACTTGCCGGTGCCGAGGTAGCCGCCGATGTCGCGACCCTTGCCGTCCGCGCGGACCTTCACGATGTGCTCGGTCGTGCGATCCGGGACCTTGCCCTTCTGGAGGCCGTCCGTGTAGCGCGAGATCGGGTACTGCGGGTCGATGCCGTAGTTACGCTTCACCAGCTGCTGGCTGAAGCGCGAGTTGAGCTGGTCTTCCGTGGCGCCGTAGTAGCCGCCGGTCTTCGCGCACTCGGGGTCGTTCTTGATCTTCTGGCACGCGGCGTCCGACGGGTTGCACGTGGCGGCGAAGCCGCAGGACGTGCAGTCGGGCGAGCCCGGGTCGGTGTCGCATGCGCTGGTGCCGCGGGGCGCGGTCGTCGTCTTGCCGTCGGCGCGGAAGTTCGGCGAGCCGGGGAACTGGTTCGCCATGAAGGCCCAGCCCTGACCACCGACCGAGAGCGGGTCGACGGAGGAGTCGTCCTCATCCGTGAGGAGGATGACGGCGACGAGCGAGTCGGGGCGCAGGAAGTCGGCGCGCTGCGCGAGGAGATCGACGTCGATGTCGCCGGGGCCGCCGAGGTCGGCCTGGTTGTTCGCGTCGACGGTGACCTTCGCCCACGGGTCGGGCTGGACGAGGAAGCGGTACCAGCTCTCCATCTGAGCTTCGAGACCGCAGCCGTTCTGCTCGACGCCGGTCACGAGCTTCGCGAACGCGTCGGAGAGCTGCGTCGTGTCGC
>JANXVA010000218.1 GCA_025351875.1 Myxococcales bacterium
CCGCCGGAGAGCGTGCGCGCGGTCCGATCGAGGTCGGAGCCAGCACCGGAGCGGGCCATGCGCGTCGTCGCCTCCGTCTCGAGCGCGCGGAGGTCGAGGAGACCCAGCTTGTTCGCGAACGATCCGAGCTCGCCGAGCACGATGTTGTCGCGGAGCGTCGCGTCGAGCACGAGCCCGTCGGTCTGCCGGTCCTCGCGGAGGATCGCCGCCGCCCCACCGAGCACGTCACCGGAGTCGGGAAGCACGTCGCGCGCGAGAACGGCGACGAGCTCCTGCTGGCCGTTTCCTTCGACGCCGGCGACCCCCACGATCTCACCCGCGTGCACCTCGAGAGAGACGTCATGGAGCGCACGTCCGACGGTCACGCCGCGCAACCCGAGCACGACCTCGCGCGCGTCCAGCGCCGCGGCGGTGGGCTTCGCCTCGGCGGAGGCCGGTCGGCTGCCCGCGCCCATGATCGCCGCGGTCACCTCTGCGACCTGCGCCTCGACGTCCGCTCCCGCGGCGCGATCCAGCTCCTTCGTGAAGAGCAGCTCGCCTCGCCTCATCACGGTGACGACGTCGGCGTGCGCCCTCACCTCGTCCATCTTGTGGGTGACGACGACGACGCCCGTGCCCGCGGCGGCGAGCCGGCGCAGTGTCGCGTAGAGCGCGGCCGCCTCGCCCTTGGTGAGGACAGCTGTGGGCTCGTCGAGAATGAGGAGCTTCGCGTCGCGGTAGAGCGCACGCGCGATCTCGAGGCGCTGCCTGTCCCCGACGCCGAGCGATTCGACCATCGCATCGAGCGGGAGGTCCGCGCCGAGCTCCTTCGCGACGGCCTCCGCCTTGCGGCGGGCGGAGGCGACGTCGATGGTCCCGAAGCGCGACGTGGGCTCGGCGCCGAGCATGATGTTCTCGAGCGCGGAGAAGACCGGCACCAGCGCGAAGTGCTGGAGCACCATCCCGATGCCGCGGCGGATGGCCTCTCGAGGCGTCTGCGGCACGAGCCTGCTGCCGAAGGCCTCGACGTGGCCGGTCTCGGGGACCACCATCCCCGCGACGATCTTGAGCAGCGTGCTCTTGCCGGCCCCGTTTTCACCACAGACGGCGTGGATGCGACCGGCGTGGAAGGCGACCGTCGCAGGGCGAACCGCGGCGATCTCGCCGTATCGCTTCGAAACTCCCACAGCCCGAGCGAGCTCGTCCGGCACGCGGCGTAGGATAGGACAATCGTCCGCGAAGTTCCGTATGATCGAAGGGAGGCCCCGATGCTCCCGACGCCGACTACCCCCCGCTCGCGTTCGTTCCCGCGCCGTTGGCGCGTTCGCGGCGCATCGGTGGTCGAGTACGCGATGCTCGTCATCGGCGTGATGTTCATCGCGGCGGGCGCATGGCGCGTGCTCGGCACCGGCGTGAAGAAGAGCTCGGGCAAGAGCGCCCAGGAGATTGGCGAGCAGGGCAACGGCGGTGGTCAGGCCGCGAGCGGCGGCGGTCAGGCCGCGAACGGCGGTGGCGGCGGTGGCGGTGGCGGCGGCGGCGGCCAGGGCGCCGGGAAGATGGGCGCGTCGTCGAAGGTCAACGTCGGCGGGGTCGGCGGTGGAGCGGGCGGTGGCGGCGGCGGTGGCGGGGGTGGTCAGAGCGGCGACTCGGCGAACGCGAACGGCGGCGACGGCACCTTCGCGTCCGCAAGCGACGAGCCCCCCGCGGACGTCACCGACATCAAGTTCAAGCGGGGGCTCGGGGTCGGCTTCCTCACGGCGGGCGTGCTCGCGATCGGCTACGTCATCGCAAAGGCGCGCAACATGAAACAGGAAGCGTCTGCCCAGGGCGGCAACGGCCCCGCGGACGGCCCGCCGGTTCCTCCGCCCGACGTCTGACCGGACTCAGCGCCCGCGAAGGCCGGTCCACGTCAGGAAGCGTTGCCACGCACTTGCCGGCGGCTGCGAGCTCGGCGGCATCGCTCCCCAGCCCATGCTCTGCCCCGCGTGCGCGCTCGGTGTCGGCACGCGCAGCGCTCCGGCTGCGTGCGTGTTCTGCTGCACGTTCGGGATCCCCTGCGCCGGCGAGTGCCCGAACGAAACGGGAGGTGCCGGATACGCACCGGAGGTCGGCGGCGGCATCTGCGGCGTGGCGAGGTGCGCCGTGCGTGGTGCCGTCACGCGCGCGCGCACGGCCTCCTGATCCTCCTGCGCGAGCGACACACCGCATGCGTTGCACGCGCGCGCGTGCGGCGGATTCAGCGTTCGACACATCGCGCACTCGCGCGGCCCCGAGCTCTCGTGCCGTAGCACCTCGGCGGGCACGGAGCGTTTCGCCGTAGACTCCTCGCGCGACATGATCGCGGTGCGATCTGCGGCGATCTCCGCGGCCTGCGCCGCGACGCGCTTCGCGATGTCGTTCGCGTCGGGGCGGTCCATCCGGACTGTCGCGTCATCGAAGGTCTCTTCGGGCGCGGCGCGCGGCGGAGGCGCCTCCGGCGGCTTCACCGACACGGGCCGCGGGACCTGCGGAGCGGGCGCGGGACGTTGCGCCGCCGGCCGAGGCTTCGTGACGAGGTCCTCGGAGGGCTTGGCAACCTCGGTCTTGTCGCCGGCGTCGTACGGGTCGTCGCCCTCGTATTCGAGGCTCATCAGCCCCATGTCGGACGGGTCGAGCGCTTGCGCGAGCGCGCGCGAGAGCTCCTCCATCGACTCGTAGCGCTGCTCCGGCTGCTTCGCGAGGCACCGCAGGACGACGCGGTCGAGCGCGCCCGGCACCTCGGGCGCCGTGTCCGTCATCGGCTTCGGGAAGACGTTGAGGTGCGCGTGGATCAGCGCCGGCACCCCGCCGTCGCGGAACGGCGCCTTGCCGGTGAACATCCGGTACATCACGACGCCGAGGGCATAGATGTCCGTTCGCCCATCGACGGCCCGCCCCATGATCTGCTCGGGCGCCATGTACTCGACGGTCCCGACGAGCATGCCGGTGTGCGTGAGCTGGGTCTGCTGATCAGGCGTGTACGACTTGGCGACGCCGAAATCGAGGACCTTCACGTAGTCCCCGCGCCCGGCGCGCTCGATGAGCATCACGTTCGCCGGCTTGAGGTCGCGATGGATGATCCCCGCGGCGTGCGCGACGTTGAGCGCGGCGCACATCTGCCGGGCGATGTGGACGCCCACCGCGGCCGGCAGCTTGCCGTCGCGCCGGAGCTTCGTCGAGAGCGACTCTCCCTCGAGCAGCTCCATGACGAAATACATGTCGCCCTGGTCACTGCGCCCGAGATCGAAGACCTCGATGATGTGCTCGTGCTGGATGCGCGCGGTGTTCTTCGCCTCGCGGAGGAACCGGCCCGCCACCTCCTCGTCGAGGGCGACGCCATCCACGCCGCGGATCAGCTTCACCGCGACCGACCGGTGCATGGTCAGGTCGGACGCGCGATACACGACCCCCATGCCCCCTGCCCCGAGCTTGGCGTCGAGCTGGTATCTCCCGCCTAGGAGGCGTGGAAGGGATTCGTCGTTGTCCGACATCCGAGCCTTTCGGAGCGTAACACGGCTCCCGTGCTAGGTTCCGCCGCCATGAGCAGCGCACCTCCCTCCGGCCGGAAGGACCCCGCGGTCCACAAGCGCTACCTCGAATACCGCGACAAGCACGGGTATTTCGGCAAGGACACCCCGCAGCTCACGATGGCCCAGTTCGAGACCCTCGAGGGCGAGTTCCTGCTCCTCGAGGCCAAGGGCGAGCACGCCCGGGACGACGAGGAGCACGAGCGCTGGGAGGACCTCGCGAGGCTCCTCTTCCGCGACTAGGCGTCAGATCGCCTTGCGGACGAGCGCGAGATCGCTCTGCCCGCTGAGCGGCGTGAACGCGACGCCGGAGCGGCGGCGCTCCGACTCGGGCTTCCTGCCCTGTACGTTCGCGTGGAGCGTGGCGCTCTCGAGGATCAGCTCGCAGAGGGCGCCGTACTCGATGCCCGCGTGCTCGGCGATCTTCGGGAGGAGCGACGTGGGCGTCATCCCCGGGAGGGTGTTCACCTCGAGGACGTACTCGTTCTCGCCCTCGGTCACGAGGAGATCGACGCGGACCGCGCCGGTGCAGCCGAGGGCGCGAACCGCGCGCTCGGCGAGGTTCATGACGCCGCGCGTGCGCGTGGCCGCGATGCGAGGCGGGATGATGTACTCGGTCGCGCCCGCGGTGTACTTGGCCTCGTAGTCGTAGATGCCGCTCTTCGGCGAGACCTCGATGCAACCGAGCACGCGGCCGTCGAGGATGCCGACGTGGACCTCCGTGGCCTTGATGTAGCGCTCGACGAGCGCCCAGCGGTCGTGCTCGAGAGCAGCCTCGACGCCGGCGCGGAGCTCCCGGATGTCGCCCGCCTTCGCGAGGCCAATCGAGGAGCCCTCGTTCCGCGGCTTCACGATGACCGGGAAGCCGAAGCTTCCGTGGAGCTCGGCGAGCGAGTCGTCTTCCAGAAGGTCCTGCTCGGTCGCCACGTAGTACGGCGGCGTCGGAACGTTGTGGAGACGGAACATCTCCTTGGCCTTCAGCTTGTCCATCGCGAGCGCCGAGGCGAGCACGGAGGAGCCCGTGTACGGGATCCCCATGAGCTCGAGCATCCCCTGGATGCAGCCGTCCTCACCGCCACGCCCGTGCAGGGCGAGGAAGGCGACGTCGATCTCGGCATCCCGGACGGCGCGGTCGACCGCATCCGTTCCGAAGACCACACGCGCCACCTCGTGGCCCCGTGCCTCGAGTGCGCGGGCGACGCCTTCGCCGGTCCGGAGCGAGACGTCTCGCTCCGCGCTCGTGCCGCCCATCAATACCCCCACGCGCCGCTTCTTCATCTGTCATCCCTCGCAGTTGCGGTCTGGCAGTTCCAAGTTTCGCGCCATCTTCTCGAGCAGCTGATTCATGCACGAACCATCTGCGAAAGCTCCGAGACGCGAAGCGGTGGTGTGTCCGGCTGGACACGCGAGGCCCTCGTCGGGCCACGCAAGCAAAGGTCACGTCTCACGTACGGGAACGAGGGTCAAGAGGCCAACTTTTGGGCCTAGGATGCTCTCTACGACGATGGTGAAGGAGACGGACGCCTTGGCAGAGGCCGATCGGCGCGACGGCACGACGTTCGATACCGCTCACTACGACCAGGCCTATCCCGACGGCGTCGAGCGGCACTACTGGCATCGTGCGCGGAACGCGGTCCTCGCGGCGGCGCTCGAGCGCGAAGGTCTCCGGGGCGCGCCCCTTCTCGAGATCGGGTGCGGACGCGGACAGGTGACCGACGCCCTCCGAAGGGCTGGCTTCGACTGCCGTGGAGTCGAGCTCGCGCAGGCGCTCCCACCGGCCAGTGTCGCGCCGTTCGTCCGCACCGGCATCGCGTTTCAGGACTTGCCCGAGGCAGAGCGTCACGCCGTCCGTGGCGCGCTCGTCCTCGACGTCCTCGAGCACGTCGGGGAGCCGGTCGACTTCCTCGCCCAGATCCGCGCCGCGCTTCCTCGGTGCGAGCGTCTCGTCGTGACCGTTCCGGCGCGGCGCGAGCTGTGGTCGCGCTGGGACGAGTTCTATGGTCACCGGTGCCGCTACGACCGAGCCTCGCTCCGCCGCGAGCTCGACGCCGCGGGCTTCTCCGTGCGGTCGTGCCGCTATTTCTTCCACGGGCTGTATCCGCTCGCGCTCGCGTTCAAGGTGTTCGGTGTGACGCGCTCGACCGAGCTCGTCGCGCCGCCCGAGTCGTTCGTTCACCGCGCCGCAGGCCGCTGGTTCGCCGCCGAAGCCGCGCCGCTGCTCGGCTTCCTTCCGGGAACCTCGCTCCTCGCCGTTGCGTCGTGCAGGTAACGTGTTCTCGATGAAGCGGGACGGCGTCGAGTGGCTCGTCTGCATGGTCCTCGCCTCGATCGGGCTCGTCTACTGCCTCTGGGTCGTTCCGTACATCCCGACCAACGACGGCCCGCAGCACATCTTCTCGGCGCACGTCGAGAACCACTACTCCGATCCGGGATCGCGCTATCCCGACTTCTACCAGGTGCTGCCGCAGTTCGCCGCGAAGGGGTTCGCGTTCGTCTACGGGCCGCTCGAGAACGCGCTGCCATGGCGCGTCGCGCTCCGCGTCACGTTCTCGCTCATGACCCTCGCCTTCGCGTGGGGCTTCGCCCTCCTGGTGCTGGCGGTGGATCGCACGAGGCGCCCGACCGCGATGCTCGGGTTCGTCATCGCGTTGCCGTGGTCCCTCTACATGGGCAGCTTCGCGTTCGTCATCGGGACGACGCTCGGCATGTACACGCTTGCGTCGGTCATCCACCGACCGCCAGCAACCGGCGGACGTCGCGTGCTCCTCGCGCTCCTCTTGCTCCTCCAAGGGGTCGCTCATCTCTTCTCGGCGATGTTGACCGGCGCGATCGTGCTCGTGCTCGCCACTGTCGCCGCGCCGAAGGGGACGCGTCTCCGTGAGGTCGGGCGAATGACGTTGGTCGGCGCGCCGGTCGCGGCGCTCCTCGCCTTGACGCTTCGCGAACGAAACCTGCGCGCGAGCGAGCAGCAGGTGTTCCAGTGGTCGGTCGCGGAGCGTCTCGGAGAGCTTTCCCGCTGGTTCGTTCCAGGGCCCGGCCTGCGCGGATGGCTCGTCATAGGAGTGCTCTGCGTGGCCATCGGAACCACCCTTGCGCACGCACGTCGAGGCAGGGCCTCCCCCACGGAGCAGTCGCTCGCGTGGCTCGCGCTCGCGTTCCTCGTCCTCACCCTCGTCGCGCCGCTTCACATGCCGGGCTGGCAGTTTCTCGCCCCGAGGTTTGCGCTCGACGCGATGGTGCTCGGACTGGCGGTCGCGCGACCCCCCGGAGGTATGTCACCACGCGCGACACGCGCCCTCGTTCCTCTCGTCACGGTCCTCTGCCTCTGCTCGAGTCTCGTATCGGCGGGTCTCCATCGCCGCCTCGCGAACGGATGCGCCGACGCGCTCGCCGGCCTCGACGCGCCCCTGCGCCTCGCCGGCCCGAGGCTGCCCTTCGTCCTCCATCACTACTGCGGCGTCCCGATGGACCCGGCGGAGAGCGAGGTCCCCGGCGCGGCGATGGCGGAGAACACGCCGCTCCTCTACCTGATCGATCACGGGGGCATCGGCACGCGTGTTTTCAACGGGTCGCCGTCGATCTTCGCGATCGGCTTCATCGCCTCGAGCTTCCCGCCCCCGCCTGCCCCGCGCGCTCTGGCGATCGCGCAGAGCGAGTGGTTCGGGCGAGACCCCAACCTCACTGCGAGCGTCCTCACCGAGCTCGCTGCCGACGGGATGCCGTTCGACGGCATTCACTTGCTCGGCGGTCGTCCGTCCGATTTTGCCGTCTTCAACGAGCGCGGCTACGTCACGGAGTTCCAGGGCGACTCGCTGTTCATCGCGCGCTTCGAGGGGTGTCCCGCCGAGCTCCTCTTGCCGCCCGAAGCCCTCGGCGCAGACCCCGTCTCCTACGAGTACGGGCTATTCTCTCGGACAAACCTGGCGCCCGAGCCGCGCACGTTCGGCATCGGCCTCGTCAGGCGCGACACGCCGGTCGTGGGCGGAGTCGTGCGCGTCCCGCTGCGAGGTCGCCCGTGCGGTGAGATCTGGGTCCGCGTCGTCTGGGACGCCGACCGTTCGTCGACGTTCACGCCCGGAGACCGCACCTGCGAGAACGCCGACAGTCAGGGACGACTGCGCGCCCAGGTGAGCCGAGACCATGCCACCGTGAGCTGCGTGCCTTCCCCATGAAGCGTGAGAGCATCGAGTGGCTCATCTGCATGCTCGTGGCGTCCGCCGGGCTCGTCCATTGCCTGTGGGTCGTCCCGTACATCCCGACCATGGACGGGCCGCAGCACGTCCTCTCCGCTCACATCGACAACCACTACTCCGATCCCGCGTCCGTCTACCCGGAGCTGTACCGGCTGCTCCCGCAGTACGCCGGCAAGGGCTTCGCGCTGATCTTCGGGCCGCTCGAGGTCGTCCTGCCCTGGCGTGTCGCCCTGCGCGTCACCCATGCTCTCGTCGGCCTCGGCTTCGCGTGGGGCTTCGCGCTCGTGGCGCTCTCGGTCGATCGCCATCGGCGCGCGGGCGCGATGCTCGGATTTCTGATCGCCCTGCCGTGGAGCTTCTACATGGGCTTCTTCCAGTTCGTCGTCGGGACGACGGTGGGGCTCTACACGCTGGCGTTCGTCCTTCGTCGACCGCCGACGACGACGCCCCGTCGCCTGGTCGTCGCGGTCTTGCTGCTCGTCCAGGGCGTGTGTCACGTCTTCACGGCGATCCTCACCGGCGTGATCGTCCTGGTGCTCGCCGTGGTCGCGGCGCCGAAGGGGCAGCGCCTCCGCGAGGTCGGCCGGATGGGGCTCGTCGGGATGCCCGCGGCGGCGCTCATGGGTCTCACGCTCCTCGATCGAAGGATCACCTTCAGCCAGCAGCAGACCTTCGACTGGGCCCTCGGCGAGCGCATCCGCGAGATATCCCGCTGGTTCGTCCCCGGGCCGGGAGGCCGTGCATGGCTCGTTCTTGCGCTCGCCGTGGTGGGCATCGGCGCGACGCTGTCGCGAGCACGTCGCAAGCAGGCGACCGTCCCCGAGCAGGCTCTCGCGTGGCTGGCTCTCGCGTTCCTCGTCCTGACGCTCTGCGCGCCGCTTCACATGCCGGGCTGGCAGTGTCTCGCCCCTCGGTTCACCACCGTCGCGATCGTGCTCGGCCTGGCGCTCGTGCGTCTGCCCGACGTGTCGTCTCCGCGCGCGGCTCGCGCGATCCTGGCCATCGTGACCGTCTGCTGCGTCGGCTCCGAGCTCCTCTCGGCCGATCTGCACCGTGACCTCGCGAACGGGTGCGCCGAGACGCTCGCCGGCCTCGATGCGCCGCTCCACTTCGAGGGCCTTCGGCTGCCCATCGTCATCGAGCCGACCTGCGGGCTCCCTCGAGACCCGGTGGAGGGGCCCGTCCCTCGCGCCTCCCTCGCGCAGAACTCACCGCTGCTCTACCTCGTCGATCACGGCGGGATCGGCACGAAGATGTTCAACGGAACGCCGTCGATCCACCGGATCGAGCTCATCGGCGCGAGGAGGCCTCCGCTCCCGGACCCTCGCCCGGTCACCATCGCGCAGAGCCGGTTCTTCGATTCGGATCCCAAGCTCCGGGCGACCGTGCTCACCGAGCTGGCCGCGGACGGGATGCCGTTCGAAGGCATCCACGTCGTCGGCGGACGCCCCGACGACTACGCCGTCTTCAACGCGCGCGGCTACGTGACGGAGCTGCAGCGAAGCTCCCTGTTCATCGCTCGCTTCGAAGGGTGTCCCGCCGAGCTCGTGCTCGCGCAGGGCTCTCTCGATCGTGAGGCGGTCCACTACGAGTACGGGCTCTTCTCGAGGGCCCAGCTCTCGGCCGAGCCGCGCGTGCTGGCGCGGCGGATCGTCCCGCGGGACACGCCCGTGGTCGACCGGCAGATCCACGTGCCGCTCGCGGGTCGGCCGTGCGGCGAGATCTGGGTCCGCGTCTACTGGGATGCCGATGCTTCATCGACCTTCAGCGCCGGCGATCGGACGTGCGAGAACGCGCACGGGCAGGGTCGTCTCCGCGCGGACGTGAGCCGCGATCGACCGACCGTGACCTGCGAATCTCCCGTCGTGACAGCGCCAGTACCGCATGGTACGCAAGCCCCGTAAGCGGATGGATATCAGCGTCATCGTTCCGATTTACAACGAGGTCGAGAATCTCCCTCCGCTGATCGCCGAAATCGAAGAGGCCCTCGGGCCGACCGGCAAGACCTTCGAGATCATCGCCGTCGACGACGGCAGCACGGACGGCAGCACGGAGCTGCTCAAGAAGCTCACGGGCGAGCACACGTCCCTCCGCGCGGTCTTCTTCCGGAGGAACACCGGTCAGGCGGCTGCGTTCGACGCGGGGTTCCGTAACGCGACCGGCGCCATCGTCGTCACGATGGACGCCGACCTCCAGAACGATCCCAAGGACATCCCTGCGCTCGTCGAGAAGCTCGAGTCCGGCTTCGACGTCGTCAGCGGATGGCGCAAGGATCGCAAGGACGGCACGCTCCTCCGGAAGATCCCTTCGCGCATCGCGAACCGGCTGATCCGGTGGATGACGGGAACCAACGTCCACGACCTCGGCTGCTCGCTGAAGGTCTATCGCAAGCACGTCACCGACGAGATGCGCCTCTACGGCGAGATGCATCGCTTCATCTCGGTGCTCGCCGCGAGCCAGGGCGCAAAGATCGGCGAGAGCGTCGTGAACCATCGCCCGCGCCGTGCGGGCGTCTCGAAATACGGGATCAAGCGCACGGTCAAGGTGCTCCTCGACCTGATGACCGTCACGTTCCTGCGCGGCTATCACAGCAAGCCGATCTACGTCTTCGGGACGCTCGGAATGCTGATGTTCGCCGCGGGAATGTTCCTCTCCGCGTTCGTGCTCTGGGAGAAATACGACCAGGGAGCGTGGGTTCACCGCAATCCGCTGTTCATGGTCGCAATCATGCTCTTTCTCATGGCGTTCCAGTTCGTGGGAACCGGCATTCTTGCGGAGGTGATCGTGCGCACGTACTTCGAGTCCCAGGACAAGACGGCCTACACGATCGCGTCGCGTGCCGGCTTCGATCGGACGCCCTGAGCAGCCCTCGACCATGTGCGGAATCTGCGGGTTCATCGAGCGACGATCCATCGCAACGGGCGACGGCGAAGCGCTCGACCGGATGCTCGCACGCATCGCGCACCGCGGCCCCGACGGTGAGGGCCGGTCGGTCGAGACGCGCGGCGACTGGAAGGTCGCCCTCGGGCATCGGCGCCTGTCGATCATCGACCTCGAGACCGGCGCGCAGCCGATGGAGAGCGCGCGCGCGAAGATCACCTACAACGGCGAGCTCTACAATTTTCGAGCGCTCCGCCATGCGCTCGAGGCCCGCGGCCACGTGTTCCGCACCAAGAGCGACACCGAGGCCCTCCTCGGTCACGTGAGCGAGCACGGTCCTGACGGCCTCGCGGCCCTCAGCGGGATGTTCGCGTTCGCCCTCTGGGACGAGCCGAGCCAGTCGCTCCTCCTCGCGCGCGATCGAGCCGGCATCAAGCCGCTGTATTACGGTGAGCTGCCGGGCGGCGGCCTCGTGTTCGCGTCCGAGCTCGCGTCGCTCATGGCGCATCCCGCGGTGGACCGCACGCTGAGCCAGGACGGGCTCGTCTCGTACTTCTTCTCCGACTACGTCGCGCCGCCTCACACGATGATCGCCGGCGCGAAGAAGCTCCGCCCCGGACACTACGTCGTCTGGAAGGACGGCGGGCTCTCCGAGCAGAAGGCGTTCTGGAGAATTCCCGCGCCGCGATCGATCCGCGAGACCGGCGCGACCGACGAGGAGCTCGCCCGTGAGCTCTGGCGGACGCTCGACGGCGCCGTAGAACGCCAGCTCGTGGCGGACGTGCCGGTGGGGATCTTCCTGAGCGGCGGCCTGGACTCGTCGGCCGTCGCCACGCTCGCACGCGCGCGCACCGGACCGACGACCAAGGCGTTCTCGATCGCGTTCGACGACCCGACGTTCGACGAGAGCACCTACGCGCGGAGCGTCGCGCGCAGCATCGGCGCGGTTCACGTCGAGGAGACCCTGCACGAGCAGGACTTGATCGACGTCGTCGACGGCGCCCTCGATCGCCTCGACGAGCCGCTCGCCGATCCGTCGTACTTGCCGACCTATCTGCTCTCTCGCCTGGCCGCGAAGCACGTCAAGGTGGTCCTCGGTGGAGACGGCGGAGACGAGCTCTTCGGCGGCTACCCGACGTATCGCGCGCACGACCACGCGCGCCACTATGGCCGGCTCCCTGCCCTCTTGCGCGATCGGGTCGTTGCGCCGCTCGTCGCCCGTCTACCCGTGGACGATCGTTACCAGAGCCTGGAGTGGAAAATCAGGCGCTTCACGCAGCGCTTCGACGACGATCCCGTGACGAGGCACCTTCGCTGGATGTCGTCCGTCGATCTGCCCGACCTCCGGCGGGCGCTCCCGGGCTCGGGCGGCGTCCTCCCGGAGACGACGAGGGCACTCCTCCCCGCCACGGGCGACGCACTCCACCGCATCCTGGCGCTCGACTTCTCGACGTACATGTCGGGCTCGGTGCTGACCAAGGTCGACCGCGCGTCGATGGCCCACGGCCTCGAGGTGAGGCCGCCGCTCCTCGACAACGCCATGCTCGAGTTTGCGTTCTCTCTGCCCTCCTCGTACAAGCTGAGGGGCGGCACCACGAAGTACCTCTTCAAGCGCGCCGCGCGAGGACACGTGCCCTACGACATCATCGCGCGACCGAAGAAGGGGTTCGGCATCCCCCTTGCGGCGTGGATGCGGGGCGCGCTGCGAGAGCCGATCGCCGCCGTCGTCGAGCGCTCTCCCGTGTGGGACTCCGGCTTCGTCGATCGCGAGACGTTCCGCACGTGGAACCGCGAGCACCAGGGCAAGCGCGCCGACCGATCAAAGCCCCTCTGGGCGTTGCTCGTCCTTCATCATTGGCTTTCGAGGAGCATCGCGTGACCGACAAGGACCACCAGGGATCGCCGGACCGTTTCGGCTACGAATGGGAGAGCTACTCCGAGGTCCTGCCGGAGTCGAAGCACCAGCTCGAACGGTGGCTCGGTGACACCGGGCTCGCGAGCTTCGCCGGCAAGCGCGTCCTCG
>JANXVA010000221.1 GCA_025351875.1 Myxococcales bacterium
GGGTCGCGGATCGCCACGGCGCGTACGAGGCCGCGGAGTCGTACGCGCCCACCGGGCCGGAGGCGGGCGACGAGCGCGTGCTGCGCGGCGGCGCATGGAACGGGTCGGACAGCGCATGGGTGAGGCCGACGTACCGGTTCAGCGCATCGCCGGCGATGCGCAGTCACGGCATCGGCTTCCGCTGCGCACGGCCCCTTCGCTGAGCTACTCGTACGCGCGCACGGCCTTGCCCGTGATCCGCACGTGAGACTCGTCGCCGTGCTCGAGGTGCACGTCGAGGATGACGTTCGCGCCCGCCGCGCGGCCGCGGGCGCGTAGCTCGGCGAACGCGTCCTCCTCCTGCCCCATGGGGGCGAGGACATCGAGCCTCGCGAGGACCTCGTAGCGGCGGCCGTGCAGGATGTCGTGGCAGCGCACCGCCGTGCCCGACAGGTGGAGTTTCTCGCCGTGGTCGCCGTGACGAAACTCGACGTTGGTGAGCGCCTCGGCGCCGAGCTGGACGGCGCGAATCCGGAGCTCTCCGAGCGCGCGGTCCTCCGACCCGCCGTTCCCGTGAACGTCGACGATCCCCATGATCTCGGTCGGGGAGCGGAGCGAGGAGGGAGTGACGGTGAGCCGCTGCGCCGCGATCATCGTCGCGGCATCGGGGGGTGAGCTTCGGGCCGATCGCTCCTGGAGAGACGCTCGAGGATCTGAAGCGAGGTGGGCTCGTCGTCACCAACGTCTCCGAGACGCACGCCGACGTGACGTCGACATCTGGATCGACGACCTTCGCCTGAGGACCGCGTGCGTGACCTACGAGGGCAAGCCCATCGCGCCGACGATGCCGCTCGAAGAGCTCGAGAAGATGCTCGGCGGGTGCGAGGCGACGGCACCGCGGATCGGCGGCACCTTCGAGCGACGCAACGGTGGCGGCGTCTACGTCGGCCACGGCATGGGGAACTTCATCCAGCTCCGCGTGAAGCCGAAGGCGTTCCCGTTCGACGACGCCTGTGCGTTCGCGAGCGACGACGGCTCTCTCGTCGAGCTCTCGCCCAAGGAGCGGTCGAGGCGAGGAAGGGGACCGCCTGCTTCACGCTGTCGAAGCTCGAAGCGACCGCGACGAAGGCGACCGTCGCCTTCGCGTATCCCATCGAAGGCATCGCGGGCACGGCGGTGTTCAAGCACACCGGGCTACACGAAGCGTGGCGGCTCGAGAGCGCGAGCGTCGCCGAGCGCTGATCGTCGAGGGCGCCTGGCCCTCAGGGCGTCAGCGTGAAGTCGACGTGGTCCTCGGCGACGAGCGTACCGCTCGCGTCGTAGCCCTTCGCGGTGAGCGTCTTGTCGCCCATGTACTGGAACCTGTAGCTGAGCGAGAAATCGTCACTCGGCCTCGTGGAGGTGCCGAAGTCGTAGGTGCCCTGGCTGTAGACGACCTTCACGATGCTCGCTTTGTTTGCGTGCGACTTCACGACGAAGCCGTTCTGGAGCGTCGCGTCCTGCGCGGGCGCGACCCACGTGAGGCCGCCGGTAGCCGGCGTCGGCTCGGACGGGGTCGTCGTACCTCCCGAGCCGTCGCTCGGTGCCGTATCGGAGCCGACCGTCGCGGCCTCCGCGGTGCCGCGCGAGCACGGACCGCCCGGGTCCTTGCCGTGGTACTCGTAGTGCCACGACTCCTGGCTGACGGTCCGCACGAAGCCGAACCGCGAGGCGTTGCGCGCGAGCCACGTGGAGGTCGACACGTCGACCGCGAGGCCGCTCTGGTGATTCGAGTAGCCCGGGCGCGCGGCGAGGTTGCCGTTGTTGCAGCTCCCCGACGTGTAGCAACCGTAGAGGTGCTTCTGCTCCGCCATCGTGCGGAAGCCGCTCGTCAGCGAGAGTCGAACACCGTCGGCGTTCGCCGCGGCCTGCATCTTCAGGAACGCGTGGCCCGTGGTCTTCGTCGTGGGCTTGCCGCCGACGTGGATGACCTGGATCGAGTAAGGCGTGCCGCCGCGATAGGCGGTGTCGGAGCGCTCCTGGCAGCTGACGGCGGAGCGCAGCTCGTCGCTCGACTCTGCGGCCGGCTCGTCTTCGTGGTCGCCGGACTCGGCGTCGCCTGCGTCGGTGGCGCACCCGGCGAGCGTCGAGAAGGATGCGACGAGGAGGATGAGAAGCGACTTCGCGGCGAGCATCGGCACCTTTCGGGCGGCAGGTTAGCTCTCGATGCAGCAACTTGTACGCCGTTGGCACACATCGGCGCCTCACCGCGTTCTGCCGGCAAATTCAGCGCTTTTCGCTCAACGTGGGTCGAGGTTGGACGGGTAGGGCGGGCGTCGGCGATCCACGCCGGCTGACCACGACTCGGCCCCGATCCAGCGTCCTCCGCGCGCTACCTGGTGCGCGCGATCGCGCCGAGCCAGTTGCCACGTGCATAGATTGCCGCATAGGCAACCGCGCTCGCGACGTTGACGACCGCGACGCACTGGAAGAGCGCCTTGAGCGAGCCGTGCATCACGCCGATCACGAGGATGCCGAGCGGCACCTGGAGCGCGAGGATGACCACCGCGTCGATCGCGAACGTCGTACGCGTCGCGCCTGCTCCAGCCATCGCGTTGCCGAGGACGATGCCCACGCCGAGCGCCACGTAGGATGGCGCGACGACCTGCAGGTACTGGAGCCCGAGCGCGACCGGCGCGGCCTCGTCGTCGAACACGCGGAGGATCGCCTCGCCGTAAGCGAACACGAAGGCGACGAGCAGCACGTTGGTGACCGCGTCGTAGCCCACGGTCACCCAGCCGCTCTGCTTCGCGCGCGCGCTGTTGTGCGCGCCGAGGTTCTGACCGACGAACGTCTGGGCGGCCGTACCCCAGCCCATCGCGACGAAGAGCGCCATCGTGTCGAGGCGGAAGACGAGGCCCATCGCCGTCGTCGCGGTCTGGTCTTGCTGCGTCGTGAAGAAGCGCGCGACGAGCGAGTTGATGAAGAGCATCGCCGAGATGCGCAGGAAGAACTGCGCGCTCGACGGCCACGCGATCGAGGCGATGCGCTTGATCTCGGCCCAATCGGGGGCGCGCTTTCCCTTCGGCGGAAACACGTCGAAGCGGCGCGCCAGGATGATCACGTTCGGCAAGAGAACGAGAACGCGCGCGATGATCGATGCCCAGGCCGCGCCGACCATTCCCATGCGAGGGATGTGCAGGGCCTGCGCGATCGACGTCGCCCAGCCGAGGAAGCTCGGCGCAGGCCCCGGCCCGAAGATGAGGAGCACCGCGAGGAACACGTTGAAGACGTTCCCGCCCACGAGCAGCGCCACCGGAGTCTTCGCCGAGCCGAGCGCGCGCTGCACGCTGGTGAGCTGCAGCAGGAAGAAGATCGAGAAGCTGCCGGCCGTCATGATGCGCAGGTACGAGGTCGCCACCGTCGCGACGTCGCCCTTCGCGCCGATGAGGTCGCGCACGATCAACCCCGCACCGAGCCCACCCGCGAGCCCGAGGACGAGGCTCAGCCCCGCGATGATGATCATCGACTGCCACGCCGCGCGCTGGATGCCCGGCTGATCACCGGCGCCCTTGCGCTGCGAGAGGATCGCCGCCGCGGCGGTCGAGACGCCGTAGCTGATGATGGTCCCGAGCGCCGAGACCTGATCGCAGATGCCGATCGCTCCGACCGCGGCGCCGACCTCGCCGGCCGGGAGGCGCGCGATGAGATAGGCGTCGACCAGGTTGAACGTGGTCTGGAGCGCCATCCCGAGCGCCAGAGGCGTGCCGAACCTCCCGACCTCGAGGGCCAAAGGCCCGGAGAGAATGCGACTTTCCCGGTCCACGGACATTCGACGAGCGGGTTGTGTCAGGCTTTCGCGCGCGGGTCAAAGGCACCTGGAACGCCCCTAACCTGGCGTCCCCAGGTTGCCAATTAGCCGAAGTGTCCCGCGGAGTTGTCTTTCCGGTTGGGAAGAGGCTAAGAGATCCCATGGCCGAGAAGTCGGACGGAAGGGACGCGCCTACCCCGCCGCCCAACGCAGCTTCCGCACGTGAGCGCGCGTCCGACCAGTCGCGTCCGTCGCGTCGCGAGCTCATCAAGCGCGTCGGCATGTCTGCGGGCGTCCTCGCGGGCTCCGCGCTCATCGGCAAGGGTCTCTGGGATCAAGGCGGCTTCGGCGCGTCGACGTCGTCAGCCGCGCGGCAGGTTCGTGACTATCGCTTGCGGGATCGCGGAGAGCCCGAGCTCGCGCAGCTCGCCATCGCGAAGCAGAAGGCGGGCGAGCCCGAGCCCACCGCCGAGCAGCTCGTGCGTCGTGCCGTCGAGGCCATGGGCGGCATGAAGCGCTTCGTCTCCCGTGGAGATGTCGTGGTCATCAAGCCGAACATCGGCTGGGACCGCATGCCCATCCACGCGGCGAACACGAACCCGGACGTCGTCGGCGCCGTCGTCCAGATGGCGTTCGAGGCGGGCGCGAAGAAGGTCGTCGTCGCCGACGGCTCCTGCAACGATCCGAACCGCTGTTTTCAGCGCTCGGGGATCTGGCGCAAGGCCTACAGCCTCGGCGCCGAGGTCGTGCTCCCCGCGGAGCACCGCTTCCGCACGACGCGCATGAAGGGCGAGATCCTCGACGAGTGGCCGATTTTCACGACGCTCGTCGACGCCGACAAGGTGATCAACGTCCCGGTGGCGAAGCACCACAACCTCGCCAAGTACACGGCGGCGATGAAGAACTGGTACGGCTCGATCGGCGGGCGGCGCAACCGGCTGCACCAGAACATCGACGTGTCCATCGCCGATCTGGCGCAGTTCATCCAGCCCACGCTGACCATCGTCGACGCCAACCGCGTGCTCATGCGCAACGGCCCCCAGGGCGGCAACATCGCCGACGCCAAGGACATGCACACGGTCATCGCCACCACCGACCAAGTCGCCGCCG
>JANXVA010000240.1 GCA_025351875.1 Myxococcales bacterium
GGAGCGGGGGGCGGCGGGGGCGGCGGTGCGTGCGGCGGTTGCGGCGGTAGCGCCGGTCAGGGCGGTGGCGGTGGGGGCGCGAGCATCGCGCTCCTCACGCTGGCGAGCCCGGTCACGCTCATGCAATGCGTGCTCAACGCCAGGGACGCTGGGGCCGGGGGCGCGGGTGGCGCGGGTGGCGATGGTATCGTCGGCGGAACCAGGGGAAGCCCCGGAGGCGCTGCGTGCCTTGGCGGGAATGGTGGCAAGGGCGGCAACGGCGGCGCGGGAGGAGGAGGCGCCGGAGGCATTTCGGTCGGTGTACTCTACAAGGGGCCGAAACCCGCCATCGATGCGACCATCACCACCGGCGCGAAGGGCAATCCGGGCAATGACGGTATCGACGGTCAGAAGGCCGACAGTCTCGAAATCCAATGAGGGCCGCATCCCTCTTTGCTCTGCTCATCGGCTCTTCGCTCACCGGATTCCCCGATCGACGTCGGAGGCCTCGGACGAAAGCTACCTATCCCAGCCGACCACCTCGTCATCGTCGAGGGTGATCTTCAGATCGAAGCGCTTTCCGCCCGCAGGGAAGTACTTGAACACGCGCTTGGTCTTCGACTTCATGACCTTCTCGGAGACCTCGGCGGGGTGCCCGAACGTCTCGATCACCATCTCGCGCGTCTCGCCGATCCACACCTCTTTCGCGACGATCTTCGCCGCAATCGCGTCACCGAAACGAGCGACAAGGTCTTCGCGCCGCTTCCGCTGCCGCTCGGCGGCTTCTGCTTGCAGTTTCTGGTTGCGAGCGCTTATTTCGGCGTTGCGAGCGTCTATTTCGGCCTGCTGTTGCTGCTTGCGAGCGGCCTCCGCCGCTTCCTCTCGCTGCTTGCGCACGGGGTCGACGTACGCCGGAAGGGCCACCGGCACTGGTTGCACGTCGTAGCTCGAACCGCGCGACGACGACGGAGCCGACTCCTGATCGGCTCTCGTCCGAGCTGCGAAGAATGTCGCGGCCACCATCTCCGCGTCGCCCACCTGGAAGAAGGAATCATCGGAGCGACCCGGCCAAGAGAACTCGATGGTATTACCGGAGTAGTTGTACGAGGCGATCGCGGCAATCGGCAGGGAGATGATCTGCCGACTGTAGAACGACACGTTTCGATTCGTGACGACGAGCGTGCCTGGCAGCGTGTGATTGCTCGGGATCGTGACGTTGTGCCCCCGTGTTCCCGACGTGCGGAACGAGACGCCGCGCGCAATTCGCACGGTCGAGCCTCGCGTCGCTCGGACGTACTCCGTCGCGTACGTGGTGAGCACCAGCGCGGCGCCGCAGACGTAGTGTGCGATCTCGCCGACTGGGAGGATGACGCCTGGAACGGCGACGTTCGGAAGATGCCCAGCGAGAACCGCCGTGAGCTGCTTCGCACGCATCAGGCGGGGGACGACGGGCGCCATATCCGCGTCGGTCAGGCGTAGCTGGCCCTGAAACGCGCGCAGGCCGAGTTCCTCCTCGTGCGAGAGGAAGCGGTCCGCGACACACGCCTCGAAGTGCTGCGTCCACGTCGCGAGGGCTCGGGTGACGTGGTCCGTGCACGTCTTGCAGACCGGGCCGCTCGTGAGAAATCCGACGTCGCCCCCACATCGCTGGCAGCTCACGGCGCGAGCGTACCTGACGCACTGACCACCGGTCACGCCTCGGGTGGACTTGCGCGATGTCGCCATTTCTGGCTCCGCTTCGAGCATCCACCGAACCGTTCGCATTGCTCTTCGAGCGAGACACGCTACGGTGAACGCACCCTCTCGTGACGAACGCGGGGCACGGCGACAAGCCGTCGGAGGACAGCATGAAGAAGATCGTTCACGAGATCGCGGCCAAAGCCGCGGCCGTACAGGGTATCCATCGCGAGCACCAAGCCGCCGCCGGGGAGGAGACCGCCGCAGCGCTCGACCTGCTCGAAGCCGTTCGAGAGGCGGCGCGACCGTCGCTCGACGCGCTTTGCTCGAAGCTGCCCACGGCATTCACCGCCGATGTAGTCGAGGATGGCAAGCCGCCGGCCGAGAAGAGGCTTTCATACGGCGCGCAGCGCGGCTGCGTGCTGCTGGACAGGTTCGGGCGCGATTCCGACGCAGATGGCCGGCACGGGCGCTATTTCGGCGCAAAACTGATCCTCGTACCGACCGGTTCCTTCGCGCTCTTGGAGCGTGAGGGCCGCTGGTCTTCGATTCCCGGCGACCGGTGTGGCTGGAGCACGACTCTTCGCGAGCTGGACGCGACGGAGGTACTGGACGTCTTCGATGCGTCGGAGGTCGTCGCCGCCATCCATCGGGTCCTCGACGCACAGCTCTCCGGCGCCGCGACTCGTCGAACAGACGAGGCGCTCGCACGCGCAGAAAAGCTCCGAGCGGTGGCAACGCTTCTCAGTCCCGACCGGACTCTCCTTCCGGGTCTCCGCATGACCATCGCGCGCAAGCTCTGGCTGGCCGGCGAACGCACCGGGTACTCGATCGGCGACGCTCGTCTCGACGTCAACGAGGCTACGGAGGCGTTCGCCGCGAAGCATGGTGGCCGAGTTGTCTGGCATCGGCGTCACGCCGACGAAGTGACGATCGTGAAGACCGGCGGCGGAGAGGTCTTTGCCATCAGCGATGTCGATGGCGCGTGGGGGGTGCGAATCGGCTTGCTCGATCACCTCGGACGTTTCCAGGCGATCGGTGGACGCTCGTCAGTGTGAGCAGTTCGGTGGGCACACCGCGCAACTGGAGCAAAGAAAAAGCATGAGCAGCGCAGCGCACTACCTCGATCTCGGGTACCACGACGTCGTCATCATCGAGAAGGAGTGGCACGAGGAAAGCTCGGGTTATCAGAACGAACACACGCATCACGTGGTGGCGTGTCGCGATCGTTCGGGAGCAATCTGGAAAGTGACCGTCAACTGGGCGTTCAAGACCATGAAGGGGACGAACGAGCCACACGTCGAAGCGCGCGTCGCGATCTCCGAAGCCGAATACGCGGCCTTTCTTGCGAAGCACGGCCCGGTACTCGACAACGCCACGTTTCACGCGAAGCGCAAGCGCGCCTCCGACGCCAAGGCGCAGCTCGAAGCGCTGAAGCCACCGTGTCCTGAGTGCAATCGGCCGATGCAGGCGCGACTCGGACGAGGCAAGGAGTACTTCTGGGGATGCATCGGGTTTCCGAAGTGCAAGGGAACGCGAACGATGACCGCCACCACGCGCAAGCGAATCGGGGCTCTCGAAAGCGCTCGACACTAGACGCAGCACTACCTTGATGAGGATCTGACATCGCATGCCGCGGCCCGCGACCGGAAACGCCGTACGACACGGAGCGAAGTGGTACGCCCGCGTCGCGGTCGGACCAAGGAAGCGTCAGGCCGTGCTCCTTCCGACGTGCGGTGCCGACGACGAGAAGGGCGCACGCGAGCGTGCGACTCTCATGGCCGAGGTGGTCCGCGACCTTAGGCGTGCCGGCCAAGACGACTTCATCCCGACCGCGCTACAGAAGATCGCGGCGCTCAGCGGGAAGCGGCTCTCGGCGTTCGTGACGCTGGCTCGCGGCTACGCCGCCGGAACAGAGCTGCGATCGACCGCGAGCACCGCGGCAAGTCGCACAACCTTCCGCACATTCGCGGAACGCTGGACGACCGGAGACCTCGCTCGGGAATATCCGGCACACGTGAAGACCAAACGGACGGCGGATGACGACGCCTCACGTCTCGAAAAATGGATCTACCCGAGGATCGAGAGCCTCACGCTCGATCGAATCGGGCTCGACGAATACGACGCCATCCTTCGCGCTGTCACGGGCTCGCCGGCAACGCGCCGTCACGTCGCCCAGATCATCCGTCGCGTCCTGCAACTCGCCGTGTATCCAGCGCGGATCCTCAGTGCAAACCCGATCCCGCGTGGCGCGCTCCCGAAGAAAGGGTCCTCGCGAGCTTTTCCGTACCTCTATCCGACGGAAGATGCTGCGTTGCTCGCGTGCCGGGACATCCCGCTCGTCTACCGGATGCTCTACGGCTTCCTGGCAAGGGAGGGCATGCGGACGAGCGAGGCCCTCGCGCTCTCGTGGGAGCAGCTCGATCTGGAGCGTGGCACCGTCAGCGTCGAAGAGAACAAGACCGACGACTTCCGCACGCGTCCGCTCGATCCCGGGGTCGCAAGCGCACTGCGCGCGTGGAAGGAGCTGCGAAAGCCGAAGCCGAAAACGATCGTGTTCCGCCACGATGATGGCGATGAACTGAACGTCGATCGGCTCGCCGAGCGTTTTCGGCATGACCTGGAGAGAGCGAGGATCGAGCGCCGCGAGCTGTTCATCCACACGGCGAAGCGCGGCCAGATTCGAGCCCACGATCTCCGCGCGACCTTCGTGACGATCTCGCTCGCGGCGGGGAAGACCGAAACGTGGGTCGCGGACCGCACGGGGCATCGTTCGAGCATGCAGATCGCCAACTACCGCCGCAGCGCTCGGACGGCGGCCGAGCTGGGCCACACGGCGCTCGATGCGCTCGACGAGGCGATCCCGGAGCTGCGCCGAAAGGGTAGCCAGGCTGCCCGAGCAGGTAGCGGAGGAGGTTCAGGCGCCGCGAGACGTCCGCGAGCTAGAGCGAAAACCGCTCGAAAGCGACGTCTCGCAGCGCGTCGGCGCACGCAAGCCGTCTTTAGGTTCCGCCGTGGCAACACGTAGGGGTTCAAGTCCCCTCCCGTCCACAAGAGAGGCCGTTGCCGTGACATGAGCATCAAGAGCCTCCTCCTCCCCGCGTTCAGCGAGCGATTGCTCTCGCGGGATCGCTTGCTCGCCAAGCGCGCGGGCGCCGAGCGCAAGAGGGCAGCGCGGCGCGCGCGGCACGAGGTTCACTACTTTCATCAGGTCGACGATCCGTACAGCGCGCTCACGGCAGCCGTCCTGCCGCGTCTCGTCGCGCGCTACGACATCGACCTCGTGCCCCACGTCGTCGCGCCGCCGCCCGACAGCGCCGCGCCCGAGCGCGACAAGCTCGTCGCCTACAGCCGGAAGGACGCCCAGCTCCTCGCGAGCGCGCACCCCGAGCGACTCGCGTTTCGCGACCCGGGACGGCAGCCGCCGGACGCGGACACCCTGCGCGCGACCGCGCTCCTCGTCGCCGCCG
>JANXVA010000245.1 GCA_025351875.1 Myxococcales bacterium
GAGCTCGCGGACCTCGAGCTCGTTCGTGCTCGTACGGATCTCGATCGCGCCCGTTCTGCAGAGAGCGCCGCGCGCAGCGAGGAGTCGGTGCTGGTCGCCGATCGGATGCGTGCAGAGACGGACGGCGCCGCGGCGATCAACGACGCGCTCGCGACGCTGGCTTCGGCCGACTCGGAGCTCGCGAGCGCAACCGGAGAGCTCGCGCGCATCGAGGTGCGGCTCGCGCGGCAGACCATGCAAGCGGTCAAGGCGCCGCGAAACGGGACCGTCCTTCGTGTCGTCGCGAAGCAAGGCGGGGAGATGGTGAAGGAAGGTGACGTGCTCGCGGTGATCGTCCCGGACACGCAGGACCGCGCCGTCGAGCTCTGGATCGACGGCAACGACGTCCCGCTCGTCACGCCCGGGCGCGCGGTGCGCCTGCAGTTCGAGGGCTGGCCGGCGGTGCAGTTTGCGGGCTGGCCCGCCGTCGCCGTCGGGACATTCGGCGGCACGATAGCCTTCGTGGACGCCGCCGACGACGGCAAAGGCCGCTTCCGCGTGCTCGTCGTGCCCGACGGAAAAGAGCCTTGGCCGGCCATGCGCTTCCTGCGCCAGGGGTCGCGCGCGAACGGGTGGATCCTGCTCGATCGCGTCCGTCTCGGCTACGAGGTGTGGCGACAGTTCAACGGCTTCCCGCCGGTCCTGCCGACGAAGGAGATGTACGACGAGAAGCCGGAGAGCCACATGAAGGAGGAGAAGAGATGAGGCGCATTCTTGCCGCGGTCCTCGCTGCGCTCACGCTCGCGACGGCGACGCCGCGAGCGCACGCAAGCGAGCCCCCGTTGTCCCTCGAGGACGTCGTCCGCAGCGTGCACGAGCGTCACCCGCTGCTCCGCGCGGCCGAGCAAGAACGTGCGCTCGCATCCGCCGACCTCCTCTCCGCGGAGGGCGGCTTCGACCCGACGATCAAGGCGCGCGCCACGACGATCCCGGTCGGGCCGTACACGAACGACCGGTTCGAGGGGTACGTGGAGCTGCCGACCAGTGTGTGGGGGACGCGCCTGTTCGCGGGGTACCGCGCCAGCCGCGGGGACTTCGCGGTCTACGACGGAAAGCAGATCACGGGCGAGTGGGGCGAGGCGCGCGCCGGCGTTCAGGTCCCCCTCTGGCGCGACGGACCGATCGATCGGCGCCGCGCATCGCTCCGCCGGGCGGAGCTCGGCATCGACGCGGCGAAGCTCGGTGTCGGTCAGCAGCGCATCGAGACCGTGCGTGCCGCATCGCTTCGCTACTGGGACTGGGTCGCGGCTGGCTATCGGGTGAACGTCACGCGGGAGAACCTGACGATCGCCGTCGCGCGCGACAGCGCGCTGGCAATCCGGGTCGACCGCGGTGAGATCCCGGCGTTCGAGCGGATCGAGAACGAGCGCGTGGTTCATCAGCGTACCGCGCAGCTAGCGGCCGCCGAGCGATCTCTGCAGAATGCATCCATCGAGCTCTCGATGTTCGTGCGCGCACCGGACGACAGCCCGCTTCGCGCCGACGTCTCTCGCCTACCGTCTGCGTTTCCGCCGGTCGAGCCAGAGCGCCTCGAGGGGCGCACCGCCGAGGCGACGGCGCTCGCTCTCCGTCCCGAGCTCCCCCGACTCGAACGGATGCAGGAGCAAGCACGCGTCGATCGCGATCTCTGGAACAACCAGCGCAAGCTCGGCATCGATCTCGTCGCGGCCGGCGCGAAGGACTTCGGTGCCGTCTACGACGCGCGCCTCAGCAGGCCCGAGCTCGAGCTTTCCGTCCTCGTCGACGTGCCGATCTGGACACGCAGCCAGGACGGCCGCGTGCGCGCCGCGGAGGCGACTCTCGCGCGACTCGCCCACCAGCGCAGCTTCGCCCGCGACCGGATCGTAGCGGACGTACGAGACGCGCGGTCGGCGGTGGCCATGGCGATCGAACGCATCGCCGCGACGCGCAAGGAGGTGCTCACCTCGAAGCAGCTCGTCCTCTCGGAGCGCCAGCGCTTCGAGCTCGGCGAGGGCACGCTCCTCATCGTCAATCTGCGCGAACAGGCACTCGTCGAGGCGCAGCAGCGCGAGATCGACGCGCTCGCCGACTACTTCAAGGCGCTCGCGAACGAGCGTGCGGCGGGCGGGGACGACCGGCGGGCGAGCTGACGACGTCGCGGCTCAGCGAGCGTCGTCCTCGTCGTCCTGGCCCTGCGGCAGGCGCGGGCGGAGCTGCGGGCGCGGCTTCGCTTCTTTCGGCTCCTTCAGCTGCCCGAGCGTGACGCTGAGATCGACCGGCTTGCCGCCGCGCAGCACGCGAACCGTCACCGTCTTGCCGACGCCCGCGGTGCTCGCGAGCCACTGGAGGAGGCTGCCGCGGTCGATGGCCTGTCCCTCGAAGCCGACGATGACGTCACCGACCTCGATCTTCGCCTTGTCGGCGGGGCCGCCGGGCTCGATCTGCTGGATGACCGCGCCCTTCTCGCCGGCGACCTTCAGCTGCTTGTGCTCTTCCGGCGTGAGGTCGCGAGCGTCGCGGATGATTACGCCGAGCGCGCTCCGCGTGAAATGACCGTCCTTCAGCAGCATCGGCATGAGCTGCTTGACCATGTTGATCGGAATCGCGAAGCCGATGCCCTGCGCGCCGTCACCGCGGATCGCGGTGTTCATGCCGACGACCTCGCCTTTGAGGTTGAGGAGCGGGCCGCCCGAGTTGCCCGGGTTGATCGACGCGTCGGTCTGGAGAAAATTGTAGTAGCCGCTCGAATCGAGGCGCACGTCGTTGCCACCGCGGCCCTTCGCGCTGACGATGCCCGCGCTCACGGTGTGCGAGAGGCCGAACGGATTGCCGATCGCGACGACCCAGTCGCCGACCTCGAGCGCGTCCGAGTCGCCGAGCGGGATGGCGGTGAGGTCCTTGGCGCCGTCTATCTTCACGACGGCGATGTCGGTCCGCGGGTCGCGACCGGTGACCTTCGCGGGATAGCGATGCTCGTCCGAGAGGAGCACCGTGATCTCGTCGGCGCCCTCGATCACGTGGTTGTTCGTGATGATGACGCCTTCCTTGTCCACGATGAAGCCGGTGCCGAGGCCCTTCTGCGTGTGGCTCCCGCGACGGCGCGCGAAGACGCCGCGACCTTCCTCCTCTCCGCTCGTATAGATCGTCACGACGCTAGGGTCGGCGCGCTTCGCGATGGGAGCGAAGCTGAGCGGGGCCATCTTCAGCTCGGTCGGCGCGGACGCGGGCGCAGGTGCCGGTGCCGCCGCCGCGGGCGCGGCCGAGGTGAGCGACGCGGGGCCGCCGTCGGTAGCGGCCGCGAGCGGATCGGCGGGCACAGACTTCGGCTTGCAGCCTGCGGTGCCCACGAGCCCGATCATCAGCAGAGGCACCGAAAGAACGGCGGAAAGGGTCGAACGTCGCAACGGCATGTGTACCTTTGGCTGAGCGCTCCTCAGCTCGATCGACGTGCGAACCGACCCGTTTATTGCATCGGGGCGGCGCTTTGGCGCGACGGAATGGCTACGCCTTCGCGGCCAGCTTCGATTTCTCGACGAACCTCATCCGCAGATCGAAGAGCACCTGGGCGAGCAGGCGCTCCTCGTCCCCCGTGAGGTTGCCCTTCGTCTTCTCCTCGAGCAACCCGAGGATGTCGATGTTCTGCTTCGCGAGGGCGAGGTCGAGGTGCGTCTCGTTCGTGTCCGGATCCGGCGCCTCACCGAGGTGCATGAGCGCCGAATGGCTGAGCGAGAGCACGAACGTCGCGAAGTCGATCTGGGGGAGCGCGTCGTGATCGCTCATGGCTTCCCCAGTGCTCACTCGGGCGTGGCGGAAGGCTCGTTGTCGCCGTCGACCTCGTCCTCGTCGTCCTCGTCGTCGAGGGCGGAGTCGTCCTCTACCACGGCGGCTGCAGGCGGCGGGGCGAGCGCAGGCTGCGAGGTGGCGAACGACTCCGAGTGGTCGGCGAGGTCCGGAAGGCCGGCGATGTACTTGTCGACGTCCTTGTCGGTAACGGTGCCAGCCTTGAGGTTGCGCTCGCGCACGCGGACGTCGAACGTCCACGGATTCGTCTTCTGCGTCATGGGTGCTCGTTTAGCCGCGTCAACGGCGGGCCGCAAGGCCGTGTGCAAACGCGCACGGCACGGCCTCGTGAAAGCCGGCCAGGGAACCGTCTCAGGAGGGCTTCTTGGTCGACAACTGCACGAGATCCCCGGTTTTTGGGGCGTGGGAGTGGTCGTGACCCTCGGGGCCATGGTCGTGGGTGGGATCGTCGCAGCCGCCCTCGTCGTACCCGGCCTCGTCGAACCCCGCTGCGGCCTCCGCGATCTCCTCGTCGGTGGCCTGGGCGACCTCCTTGACCACCACCGCGTAGCGCAACGTCACACCCGCGAGGGGGTGGTTCGCGTCGACCACGACCGTGTCGGTCTTGACCTCGACGACGCGCATCGGGACCTCGTCGCCGTCGGGCGACTCGGCGAAGAACTCATCACCGATCGCGACCTTCTTCGGGTCCGGGAAATCGCCGCGATCGATCTCGAGGACGAGCTCGTCGTCGCGGTCGCCGAAGCCCTCGTCCGGCGGCACGGTGACGTCCTTGACCGACCCGATCTCGAGGCCCATGAGGGCGGCTTCGAGCCCGGGGACGAGCATGCCGTAGCCGTGCACGTAAACGATGGGCTCGCCGTCCTCGGCGTCGCTCGAATCGAGGACCGTACCCTTCTCGTCCTTGAGCGTGTACTCGAGCACGACGCGGGCGTTCGGCTGGATCGTCTTCATGGCGGGCTCCTCTACTACAACTCGGCCTAGATCGCGTCGGGTCCAGCGATGTACCCGACGATCGCGCTCGCGGCGATGACGAGCGGGCTCGCGAGGTAGACCTTGCCAGGGCCGCTGCGACCCGGGAAATTACGGTTGATCGCGCTGACCGTAACCTGGTCGGGGGAGTCGCTCACGCCGGGTCCGGCCTTGATGCACGCTCCGCACGAAGGGTCGACGAGCTCGGCGCCTGCCGCGCGGAACACCTCGAGATATCCCTTCGACTCGGCGTAGCGACGAATG
>JANXVA010000246.1 GCA_025351875.1 Myxococcales bacterium
AGATGGTGGTGACGCGCGCGAGTGACGGCGCCCCCGCCACCGGCCTCGACCTCGAGGTCGTCCCGTGGATGCCCGCGATGGGACACGGCGCGTCGGTCAAGCCCACCGTGCACGCGGAGGCCCAGCCGGGCGTCTTCACCGTCACCAACGTGAACCTCTTCATGCCGGGGCTCTGGGAGATCCGCACGACGCTCGGCGGCTTCGCAAGGGACCATGTCACGCCCACGTTCGAAGTTCACTGACTGTCTCGGCCTCGCGGTCGCCGTAACGCTCCTCTCGAGCGCATCGCGTGCGTCCGCGCAGGCGTGCTGCGCCGGGTCAGGCGCGGTCACGCCGGGGCGCCTCGCGGTGCACGAGGACGCGATCGTCGGCCTGTCGGCGCGCGCGGCGCATGTCTTCGGGTCGTACGAGAGCAACGGACACTACTCGACGCCCCCCGCGCGGTCGTCGGAGCAGAGCTTCGAGCAAGACGCGATCGGCGCGCTCCGCATGCCCGTCGCGGATCGCGCGCAGATGGCGCTGCTCGTCCCGCTCGTCGAGAACCGGCGGGCGGCGCGAGGCATCTCGGAGCTCGGCGGCGGCATCGGCGACATCAACCTGAGCGCGCGCTACGATTTCCTGTACGCGGGGCAGCACCGCTACGTCCCCGGGATCGGCGCGCTCATCGGAGTCACGTTCCCCACCGGGCGCGCTCCGGAGGACGCGACGCAGCCGCTCGCGACCGACGCGACCGGCGTGGGCGCCTTCCAGGGCAACGCGGGCGTCGCCGTCGAGCAGCTCTTCGGCGCATGGCTGGTGACCGCGTACGGCCTCGTCGCGAAGCGGGCGTCGCGCACGGTGCAGGGCATCAGCACCACGCTCGGAACCCAGTGGACCGCGGTCGTCGCCGTGGCGTATTCGCTGCCGGATGACTACGCGATCGCGCTCTCTGCTTCGTACACGGGCGAGGGCAACGCGGAGGTCAACGGAGCCGAAGTCGGCGGGACGTCGCGTCGGGTCCCGATCGTCGGCATCAGCGCCGTCGTTCCGGTGACGGATCACTTTCGGTTCCAGGGCGGGCTCTCGGGCAATCCGCCGATCCCGACGCTCGGGAAGAACCAGCCCGCGCAGCTCGCGCTGACCGTGACCGCGGTGTACGCATGGTACTGATGCGCCATGCAACGGCCGTGGCCGCTCTCGCCACCGCGCTCGCTGTCTCGGCGTGCGTCACGTCGCCGTTCGCGTCGCCCTCGTCCGCGCGGGTGCCGTCGCTACGGCTGGTCGACACCGCTGGCGGGACGACGACGACGCCCGAGGACCTCTCGCGCGCGCCGGTCACCGTGGTCGTGTTCTACGCCGAGCATTGCCCTTGCTTTCGGGTGCACGAGGACCGCCTCCGGGCGCTCGCGAAGGCCTATGCCGATCGCGGAGTGCGCTTGATTCTCGTCGATTCGGAGGTGTCTGCGACGGCGGAGCGCGACGCGCGCGCGGCCGCGGAGCGTGGCCTCCCAGCGATCGTCCTCGACCCGGGCGCGAGGCTCGCCGATGCGCTCGGCGCGGACTACGCGACGTACACGGTCGTGCTCGATTCGCAGGGGCGCGTCCGGTACCGCGGAGGAATCGACTCCGACAAGGAGCGCCTGCACGACGACCCCGATGCGTATGTCCGCAACGCCGTCGACGATCTGCTCGCGGGCCGAGAGCCGAGGACGACGGAAGGAAAGGCGCTCGGCTGCGCGCTGCAGAAACGATGAGCCTGCGTCAAAAGACCACGCGGTCATCGAGCCGCCGGTCCATTACGCTTGCGTTCATGAGCTCCTCGATTCGTCCTCTCCTCGCTGGCCTCTCGACCTGCGCGCTCGGTTTCCTCGCGCTCGTGACGCCCGCGTGCTCGTCGTCGAAGACCGACGCGCCGACGTCGGGGGCGACGTCCACCGCGGCCGCCGTCGCCGGTCCCGCGTCCACACACTGCTCGGGCAAGCCCGTCGTCGTCGTGAGCCAGGCGGCGTGTCATGTCGATGCCGATGCGGGCGCCGAGCCCGCGCCAGACTACGGCCCCACGCAGTACGGCTCCGAGGGCGAGGACGACGACTGCAAGTACCACGTGAAATGGGAGTCGACGGCGGTCGCGCTCGGGAGCGACCTGACGTTCACGGTCGTCGCCACGACCCGCCGCGACAACGCACCGCTCGCGGGCGCGACGCCCTACGCGGAGATCTACCTCGACGAGACGCACCCTGCGCCCAACACCCCGGTGAAGACCGTGGAGAGCTCGCCCGGCACGTATACAATCGGCCCGGTGCGCTTCGACAAGGCCGGCAACTGGAACGTGCGCTTTCACTTCCATGACGAGTGCACCGACGGCGAGGAATCCCCCCATGGGCACATCGCGTTCTTCGTGAAGGTGCCGTGACGCGCGGAGTGGCGATCGCTCGTGCGGTTGCCACCTTCACGGGCGCGGTATTCCTGGCGCTGGCGGGGTGTACCAGCAGCGATGGGTCGAGCACGAGCTCGGGCTCGACCAGCGGGAGCACGTGCCTGGATGATCTTCCCGGGGCGTGTCCGTCGACGCCACCGTCGTACGCGAAGGACGTCGCGCCGGCGATCCAGGCCTCGTGCACGCCGTGCCACGCGCCGGGCGGCCGCGAGTCGAGCCGCCTGCTCACGGACTACGCGTCCGCGTTCGCGAACCGTGGGCCGTCGCTGAACCAGATCCATGCCTGCCGCATGCCGCCGAGGGACGCGCCGCCGCTGAGCGACGCGAACCGCAAGATCCTGCTCGATTGGCTGGTCTGCGGGGCGCCGAACAACTAGTCGTGCTGGGCCCGCGGGACGAAAGCGGGGTGCGTGCTATTCTTTCGAAACAGCCTGACCTCTTCGCGCCTACGACTCGTCTAGAGCCCCATGACCCGCTCCGCCCTTCGTCCGTACGTTCTCGCGCTGGCTGTCGCGACCGTCGCGAGCACGGCCTGCAGCAGCAGTGACGACACCGGAAGCAGCAGCGGGGGCACCCCTGCGACGAGCGCGTGCGCGAGGGACACTCGCAAGGACATCTACACGGCGGGCCTCGCCAAGCAGACCTCCGGCGCCCTCTCCGTCAAGCTCATGGATGCGACGCCGGCGCCCCCGGCGAAGCAGTCGAACGCCCTCACGTTCGTCGTGACCGACGCCGCGGGCAAGCCAGTCGACGGCGCCACGCTCTCGGTGACGCCCTTCATGCCCGACCACGGTCACGGCAGCTCGGTGAAGCCCACGGTCACGCCGATGGGCGGCGGCACGTACGACGTCGCGAACGTCTACCTACCGATGCCCGGGCTCTGGCGCCTCACCGTGACGGTGCAGATGCCGAACGTCGCCGCGCAGGACGTGGCCTTCTCGTTCTGCATCGAGGGTTGACTCGCGGCGACTCGCGGTGACTCGCCCAAGCGTGGGTGAATCGTTACTCGACGCAGCGGAAGCCGCCGGCGTTCGTCCACTCGCGGGCGGTGCCGCCGAGATCGTAGGTCGGGATACGCTCGAGGACGGTGGGGTCGAGATCCTTGGTGGCCACCAGGTCGTCGAGGAGATCGAAGTCCATCGGGCGCATGCGCACGCGCATCGTGACGCGGTCCGGCGGAGGCAGGGGGAGGGTGAAGGTCTTCGTGACGGAGTGGAAGAACGCCGGGTCCTTCGGGTCCGCGGTGACGGCCGCGGGGAGTAGCTCGGACTCGAAGCGCGCGGCCTGCCAGAAGAGGTGGGTCTCCTTGTCGTCGGGGCCGAAGATCTTGTCGCGCAGGAGCCAGAGGTTGGGATCGACGATGCTGGTGACGGACTTTTTGTCGGGCACCACGCCCGTCGCGAAGACCTGCGCGCCGTCGCGATAGGCAACGAACTCGAGCCACGCGCGCCGGTCCTGGGCCGCACCGCTCGGGAATTTGTGCCCTGCGAACGCGTTGTCGAGCGTCACCTCGGCGAGCACGCCGACGGGCGACTGCTTCACGCAGAGCTTCGTGAGGAGCGTCGCATCGAGGAGCTTCTGTACGGCCGTCCGCTGGGCTTCGCTCTCGGAGAAGGGCGAGACTGCGATGTCGACCGCCGCCATCGAGTGGTCGTGCACGCGGCGGATCGGCGCGCCTGCCACCCTCGCAGCGACGCCGTCGCGGCCCTCCATGTGGCACTTGCCGCACGAGAGCTGACCCGGCTTGGCGTACAGCGATGCGTTCCACTCCTCGAACGTGCGCTCGATGTGCGCGCCCGCCGGAGTGACGACGTCGTGGCACGCCCCGCACATCGTCGCGGAGGCCTGCGTCTCGCGGTCGTGGAGCGGCGAGTACGTGGCGCGATGCGGGCCCTTGATCGGATTCGTGATCGCGCCACGCAGGGCGCCGTCCGTCGCGAGGCGGAGCGGATTGCTGTGCGTGCCCTCGACCGCGTCCGTCGAGTGGCAGAAGTAGCAGGTGACGCCGCGCACCGACGCGGGAAGGTCGGCGAGGTTGAGGCCGTCCTTCGTCAGTCCCATGCGAACCGCGACCGGTGCGTGGCAGCTGACGCATAGCGTTCCCGCCTGGCCGTTCGTCTCGCGCTGCATGCGCCTGTTCATGGCGAGGAAGACGGGGTCCTCTCCGGCGTACGCGTGCATGCTGCCCGACCACTCGCGGAACTGGTCGGCGTGGCAGGGGAGGCAGTTGTTGGGGTCGAGGAGCGCGTCGCCGGTGAGCGTGGGCGTGTCGTCGGTCCTCGAAGAGGTGCAGGACGCGAGGATCGCGGCGAGCCCGAGGAGCGGGACCGCGACCGCGGTCAGCGAGGCCCGCGAGCGCGTGCGTGGCCCCGAGGGACGCGCTGCGGTTGCGGGCTCTTCGTGGTGCATCGGGGCCCGTCCTTTTTGGCACGGCCCGGCGCCCGGCCAAGCCTTTGGGGGGGCGTCGGCGCCTCATCGTGTCCAGGCTCAGATCGCGCGACGCAGCCGGAGCGCGTTGCTGATGACCGAGACCGAGCTGAAGCTCATCGCTGCGGCGGCGAGCATCGGGCTGAGGAGCAGGCCAAATGCGGGGTAAAGCGCGCCCGCCGCGATCGGGATGGCGAGCGCGTTGTAGCCGAATGCCAGCGCGAGGTTCTGCCGGATGTTGCCCAGCGTCGCCCGCCCGAGCCGTACGGCGCGGACGATGCCGCGGAGGTCGCCCTTCACCAGCGTGACGCCAGCGCTCTCGATCGCGACGTCCATTCCGGTGCCCATGGCGATGCCGACATGCGCGGTCGCGAGGGCAGGGGCGTCGTTGATGCCGTCGCCGGCCATCGCGACGATCGCGCCGCCACGCTTGAGCTCGGCGACGGCGCGCGCTTTCGCGTCCGGAGCCACGCCCGCCATGACGTCGTCGGGCGCGATGCCGAGGTCGCTCGCGACGGCGAGCGCGCTCGTCTTGGCGTCGCCTGTGAGCATGATCACGCGGATGCCGAGCTCGCGGAGGCCGGCGAGCGCCTCGCGGGTGGTCGGCTTGATGCTGTCGGCGATCGCCCAGAGCCCTGCGTACGCACCGTCGAGCGCGGCGAAGGATACCGTCGCTCCCTTCGCGCGGAGCTCCTCGGCGCGCGCCACGGCGGCAGCGGGGAGGTCGATGCCGGCGTCGGTGAGCAGCTCGCGCGTTCCGAAGAGCAACGAGGAGCCGTCGACGTCGCTCGTGATACCTCGGCCGCGCACGGCTTCGGTGCGCGGGACGCCCCCCGCCGCTTCGATCCCTTCGCCCTTCGCATGCGCGACGATCGCGCGGGCAAGCGGATGCTCGCTGCCGAGCTCGGCAAGGGCCACGCGGCCGATCAAGAGGCGCCGGTCGATGCCTTCGGCGAGCTCCACGACCTGTACCGTGGGCTTGCCCTCGGTGAGCGTGCCGGTCTTGTCGACGACGAGCGTCGTGATCTTCGAGAGCGTCTCGAGCGCCTCGGCGTCCTTCACGAGGACCCCCGCGCGCGCCCCGGTGCCCGTTGCGACCATGATCGACATCGGCGTCGCCAGCCCGAGCGCGCAGGGGCACGCGATGATGAGCACGGCGACCGCCGCGACGAACGCATGAGGGACGCGCGGGTCCGGCCCGACGAGGAGCCAGGCCACGAACGCCAGCGCGGCGGCAAGGATGACTGCGGGCACGAAGACGGCGCTCACGCGATCGACGAGCTTCTGAAGCGGCGCACGGGACCGCGCCGCGTCCGAGACCATCTTGACGATCTGAGCGAGCAGCGTCTCCTTGCCGACGCGCTCGGCGCGTACGACGAGCGCACCGTCACCGTTGAGCGTGCCGCCGGTGACACGGTCGCCCGGGCCCTTGTCGACGGGCAGGGGCTCGCCGGTGATCATCGACTCGTCGATCGCCGACTCTCCCGACTCGATGGTCGCATCGGTCGGAACGCGCTCACCGGGTCGAACGCGGAGCCGGTCACCGACGACGACGTGGGGAAGGAGAACGTCCTCCTCGGTGCCGTCCTGCCCGATGCGGCGCGCGGTCTTCGGCGCGAGGCGCAGGAGCGAGCGAATCGCGTCGCCCGTGCGATTCCTTGCACGGAGCTCGAGGACCTGACCGAGCAAGACCAGCGTGGTGATGACGGCGGCGGCCTCGAAGTAGACGTCGATGCTGCCACCGTGGCCGCGCATGCTCTCCGGGAAGAGGCCTGGAGCGAACGTCGCGACCAGGCTGTAGAGGAACGCCGCGCTGGTGCCGAGAGCGATCAGCGTGAACATGTTGAGCGAGCGGAGGCGCACCGAGTCGACGCCGCGAACGAAGAACGGCCAGCCGCCCCAGAGGACCACAGGCGTCGCGAGCGCGAGCTCGACCCACGTGAGGCGCCCCATGCCGAGCGCATGCCCGACCGGGTTGCCGGCGAGCATCTCGCTCATCGCGAGGAGGAAGAGGGGAACGGTGAGCGCAGCCGAGGCGACGAGGCGCCGCTGCATGTCGTGGAGCTCGGCGTTCTCTTCGGCGCTCGCCTCGGCGGTGACCTCCTTCGGCTCGAGGGCCATCCCGCAGATCGGGCACGAGCCGGGCCCCTTCTGCACGATCTCGGGGTGCATCGGGCACGTGTACTCGGCATCGCTCGAGGCCTCGTTCACGGCGGCGAGCGGCGGCGCGTGCGCATTCGAGGCGCACGACGAGCACGCGCGGAATTTCGCGAGGCACGCCTCGCGGCAGAACGCGAACGTCTCTCCTTCATGGACGAGCTTGTGCTTGGCGGTCGCGAGATCGACCTTCATCCCGCAGACCGGGTCGCGCGTCAGCGTCGTGAGTTCGAGGTTCGGCTCCGTCGCCGGAGTCATCTGCTCTTGGTGGTGGTTCATGGGATCTCGAGGCTGCTGACGCACCGGCCTCGATTCCATTACACGCCTCGTGCCGCGCAAGAACCCGCGGCCGCGTCGCGGAGGTGAGGCCCAGGGGCCGCAAAGGCCGCGTCACACCGCATCGTTTGCGTGCCGATGAAGACCCTGTCCATCTCTGCCGCGCTCTTCGCCGCCGCCCTCGCGGTCGCTTGTTCCTCGAGCGAGACGCCGAACCCCGTCCCGAGCACCGGTACCCCGGTCATGCGCTCGAGCTCGACCGAATCGCACGAGGGCTCGGCGTTCGGCTTCGTGGAAGGTCGTCGCCACGCTCCCCGGCGCCGCACATGCGGAGCGATCTGCAGGTCCAGAAGGGCCTGCACGGCGTGATCCGCGTTCGCGCCGCGAACGAGCCGGCGGTCGATCACGAGCACGTGCTCATGCTCGACGACGTCCGACTGAAGCCCGACGGAACGCCGGCGCGACCACGCGCCTCCGCCGACGCCGTCGAAGCCGCAGGCCCCCGCGAGCATCACCGACGCCGCGAGCGCCCATGCGGTCACGCGTCTCGCCGCTGCGCGTCGAGCGAGTTTCACGCATAGGGAGTAGCGTATCGTGACCTCCAGGCATGAGCCTCCGAGCGTGCGCGAAGCGATGGGCGTCCGGCCCGGATCTCGTGTAAACGGTGGGTGCTCATGAGCGGCACGAAGCGTAAGGGGAGCGGCGAGGCACCGGATGTCTCTCACCACCCGACGCGCAAGGTCGACAGCATGTCCTCGCTGGTGGCCGAGATGCTCCTTCGCGATCCGGACGCGGACGTGACGTCGCCGAACGGCCTCCCGGCCGTGACCGGGAAGGCCGTCGACCCGGAGAACGACAGCGACGCGCACGACGCGGTCGGGCTCGACATGGCGCGCCTCATCGAGGTGCGGACCAGCGTGGCGCCGCCCGCCGCGGCGCACTACGCATCGGCCCCGTCGGCCGATGACTCGGCCGACATTCGCGCCTTCCGTTCACGAAGGCCGCGCGTCGTCGCGGCGGTCGTCGTCGTCCTGGTGCTGATCGGCTTCGTGGCTGCGGCGCTCTCGCTGTCGCGCTGACGTGATCTGATACTACTGATCGCGGAGGTGGGTATCCCCATGGGCGACTTCGATCCCGAGTACGTGTTCTCGCATCACAGCTCGACGCCGGCGAAGCTCGCCGACTACGAAGCGATCCACACGGGCGCGAAGGCCTTCGCGGAGGTCATCCTCGCGCACGTGCCCGAGTGCTCCGACCGCCTGGCGGTGCTGCGGCTCCTTCGCGAGGCGTCGATGCTCGCGTGTGCCGCGGTCGCGCTCGAAGGGCGCTTGAAATAGCGGCTCGCGCCCCTACGGCTTGTAGCGGCTGCCCGTGCTCAGCTGCGAGGCGCCGTCGTAGCCGCCCCACACCAGCATCTCGGTGCCGGTCCACACCGCGGTGTGGTTCGAGCGACCGACCGGCGCGCTCGACGTGCTCAGCGTGGTCCACGAAGAGGTCGCCGGATCGAACGCCCCGCCCGTCGCAAAATACGAAGGCTGGTCCCAGCCGCCCCAGACGAGCATCTGCGAGCCCGTCCACACCGCCGTCGGGAAGCGACGCGCGGACGGCGCCGAGGCGCTCGGCAGTGTCTTCCACGACGACGTTGCAGGGTTGTAGGAGCCGCCGTCATTCAGCGAGATGCCGTTCAGCCCGCCCCACACGATGAGCTCCGTGCCCGTCCACACGCTCGCATGCGCCGAGCGACCCGCCGGTGCTCCGGCGGTCGCGATCGAATCCCACGTGTTCGCCGCGCGATCATAGAGCCCGCCCGACGCCACCGCACCCGCGCCGTTCTGTCCGCCCCACACGATCAACCGCGTGCCCGTCCAGAACGCCGCCGGTGCGTTCAACCCGCGCGCCACCGGCTCGTTCGCCGTCGCGAGAGGTGCCCACGTGTTCGCCGTCGGCGCGTACGCGCCACCCGACGCGAGGTAAGACGTGCTCGCGCCGCCCCACACGAGCATCTCGGTGCCCGTCCACGCGACGCCCGCGTACGCGCGCCCCAGCGCGGCTCCACTCGTCGACATCGGGGACCACGCGTTCGTCCCCAGGTCATAGATCGCGCCGTCGGAGAGCGGTGTCGTGCCGATGTTGCCGCCCCAGATCACCATCTTCGAACCGGTCCATACCGCCGCGTGACCGCGCCTCGCGGACGGCGCACCCGCTGCCGGGAGCGTGCGCCAGGTGTTCGTCGCCGGGGCATAAGCCGCGCCGTCGCTCTTGTTGCTCGCGCCGTCGAAGCCGCCCCAGACGATCATCTCGCTGCCCGTCCACACCGCAGAATGGAGGCTTCGGCCAGACGGCGCGCCCGCCGTGCTCAGGGAGGTCCACGGCGCAGGGGGAGGAGGAGGAGGAGGAACGTTCGCGTCGCCACCGCCGTCCTTGTGCTGGCCCGAGTCAGCCTTGCCCGAGTCCTTCGTCGCCGCGTCCGGTCCGCCGCCGGGGTCCGACGGATCCGGATCTCCCGGAAGCACCGTCCCCGCCGGATCGGTCGGGGCGCCGTCCTCGTAGGAGACGACCCGGTTCGCGCATGCGGCCACGCCCGCGAGGGCGAGGGGAATCACAAGGACCAAGGGAAAGCGGGAGCTCATGCCCCTAGGAGCCGCCCGCGCGCCCGCGGTCGCACGAAAACGTACGCTAACGATGCATCACAATGCCGCGACGAGCGCACGTACGAGGAAGCCAGCCATCACGAGGGTCGCGAGGCCGCCGAGGACGAACGTGATCGTCCGCCATGGTTGCTTCTCCCCGAGATAAGAGGCCGTGTGGCCGAGGCGTGCGACGACGAAGACGCCGCAGAAGATCGCGGTGAGCATCGGCGAGGCACCCCAGACCACGAAGAGCAACGCGAGGATCGCGAAGGGAAGGATGTTGTCGGTCGCGTTGCGATGCGCGCGGAGGACACGCGCGACCTCGGGCGGATCCACGGCGGCCACCGACGCGCCCTTCGCGACCGTGCGCGGGTCTTCGGCGTTCGGCGTCGTCTTCGTCTTGCTCCGCACGGCTCCGCTGTAGCCCCAGAGGCCGAGCATGTTCAGGCAGAGCACCACCATTGCGGCGGAGTAGACCAGGAACGACGGATTCGCGGTCAGCGACGACATGGCTTCTTCACCTCTGCCGCTTGGACCCCGCAGGAGACGCCGCGTTACAACGAAAACGTCGGCACGCCGTCCCCGTAGTAGATTCGCCGCCATGGGGGCCGCCGACAGAGAGCAGGAGGGCGCGCTCGTCGGCCGCATCCTCGCGGGAGACGCTGCCGCCCTCCGCCTCCTCATCGAGCGTGAACATGCCACGCTCCTCCGGTTTGCCCGCGCGATCACGCGCGACGACGACCTCGCCCAGGAGGTCGTCCAGGACGCGTGGATCAGGATCCACCGCAGCCTCGCGACCTTCGAGAAGCGCTCCAGCCTCCGCACGTGGATGGCGCGCATCGTCATCAACCGCGCCAAGACCCTCACGGTTCGCGCCGCCCGCTGGGTGCCCTTCGCCGAGGAGGCGGAGGCCCACGAGGACGCCGTCGACCCGGCCTGCTTCACGCCACGCGGCTTCTGGAGGGAGTCCCCATCGCGCTGGCATGCAGAGACGCCGGAGCGCCTCCTCGACCGCCAGCAGGTGACCGCCGCAATCCAGGCCGAAATCGCGGAGCTCCCGACCGCCCAGCGCGCCGTGCTCACCTTGCGCGACCTCGAAGGCTGGGACTCGCAGGAAGTTTGTAATGCCCTCGAGATCAGCGAGTCCAACCAGCGTGTCCTCCTGCACAGGGGACGCTCGCGTGTCCGCGCGGGCCTCGCGAAGGTCATGCCATGAGCCTCGTCCTCTGCTGTCGCGACGCGATGACCCGTCTCACCGAGGGGTCCGAGGGCGCGCTCGCCGGAGCCGAAGGTGCGACCTTCGCCTTGCACCTCACGATCTGTGCGCGCTGCAAGGCGTACCGCACGCAGCTCGAGACGACGGTGGGAGTCCTTCGCGCCATGCCGCGAGAGGAGTCGGAGACCGAGGACGTCGAAGCGATCCTGCGGTTGCTCGGTGACACCGACGCGGAGCCGAGAGGCTGAGCGCGTCCGTCCCCGCCGCTACTGCAGACCGCACTCCTGCCTGCACGCCGCGCCGCTACACGCGCCGACGGTGGTGGTGAACAGGGAGTTCGGGTTGCCCGAGCTCGTGCAGGACTTGAGGCACTGCGCCCGATCGCCCGGCGCGCCCTGCGTGCAGTCGAGCTTGCACCCTAGCACCTTGTCGCACTCCTGGTTCAGCGAGCACGTGTCGACGTCCGTGCAGCACGCTCTGGCAAGGCACGTATTGCAGATCGTCGTCCCGTTGTAGCTCTGCAGCGTCTGGGTCGTCGCGAGGGTCTGGGCCGTCGTGCACTTGTTGGCGGCGTCCCGCGCGGCGTCGCTCGAGCCGTCGCCGCTCGCGGCTCCGTCGCCGGTCGTTGCGCCTTCGCTTGACCCGTCGCCGGTCGCGCCACCTTCGAGGTCGTAGGTGTAGTCGTCGCTGAGACCCGTGACCTGACCGCACGCCCCCACCAAGAGCGCGGTGGCGAGCGCGAGGGCGGAGAGACGAATAGGTGTAAGGTGCATCGGTTTAGAAGGTCCCATCGAGACCGAGCGAGCTCGCCGTCACGACCGGGGTGACCCGTGTCGCGGTCGGGCTGGGCTTCGACAAGAGGAAGTATCCCACGGCGGCCGCGATGAGGCCCGCTCCGCCCACTGCAAATCCGACGGTCGAGATCGTGGCCACCGTTCGGCCCGAATTGACGGTGCTCTTCGTGCCCGGCGGACAATGTGTGTCGGAGCAGGCGTTCTTCACGTCGCTCGCTTTTCCGAGCGCGAGGATGCCCGTGACCGTGCCGACTCCGATGCCCACGGCGCCGACGCCGAGCCCGACCCAGGTGATCGGGCTGATCGTCTTGCCGGACGCATCCTGGGCGACCGGCGGGGAAGCCGCGCCCTGTCCGCCGGTGAGGTCGATCGCGAGCTCTTGCGTCTTGCCCTCTTCGAGATCGACGTTGCGCGTCTCCTCGTGGGCGCCCACGCGCGCGACGACGACGTGCTTGCCGGGGTTCGCCTTGCGGATGCCGCCGAGGCCGACGATCGGCACTGCCGCGCCGTCGACCGTCACCTGAGCGGCTGTATCGGACGCGACGCCGGTGAGCTTGACCGAGAGCGTCGGGATCCGCTTCTTCACATCCTCCGCGAGGTCGGCGGCCTCGGCGCGAGCGGCGGCGCTCTTCTCCGTCTCGTCGGGCTGCACCTTCATGCGCGCGACGGAGAGGAGCACCTCTCGAGCCTCGATGAGGTCGCCGGCCTGCATCTGCGTGCGCCCCAGCTCCAGGGCCGTCACGGGCGTCTGTCCGTACGCGTGCGCCGCCTTGAACCGGTCGATGGCCTTGCGAAGGTCTCCGGCCTGCCGCGCCTCGCGGCCCTCCTTGAAGAGCTCGCGGGCGGACTCGAGATCGGCCGCAGAGGGCTGCGCGGAAGGAGGCTGCGCAGGTTGCGCGGCACTCGCGCGAGGGAGAGCCAGGAGGAGCGTCGTTCCGAGCACGAAGCACGCACGCCGGGATGAGCTGGTGCCGCGCAGCGTGTGGTTCCTACTTGATGTCGTCATCGTCTCGCGTGCGGCCGGGCTTCGGGGGCTTTGCCGTCGTCGTCGTCGTCGGTCGAGGAACCGGCTTCGAGGTCGTGGCCGCCGCCGCAGGATGCGAGGGTACTACGCCCGAGATGTGAATGGCGGACTCGCTCGGCGCCGCCGAGACGGCGGCAGGCGGGTCGACCTGGCCGGTCGCGGAGGCCGATGTTCCGGCGGAGGCGAGCGTCGTCGGCGCGCCGGAGACGGATGCGGGAGGCGCGCTCGTACCCAAGCCCTTTGGCCCCGGATCGCTCGGACGGAGGAGCGCGGGAACGGCGAAGAGCGCCGTGACGACGACGATGGCCGCGGCGGCCGCGATGAGAAGCGCTGGGCGGGGCCCGCCCGGCCGCGGCACCGGGAAGACCGACGACAGGTTGGTCGCCGCGCGCGCGTTGGACGGAGCGTCGCTCCTCGAACCGAGCATGGGATCGCTCTCGTCGCCGACGCCGACGATCGACGCGAGCGGAGCGCGCAGGAGCCCTGCCGAGTGCGGCACGTTGCCGACCGCGGCGAGGAGCGCCTGCGAGGCCTCGCGCGGTGTCTGGAAGCGTTCCTTTGGATCGCGCGCGCAGGCTTTCGCAAACCACTCGTCGAGCGCGACCGGCGCGTTCGGCAGATGGTCCGTGATGCGCCGCGTGCCGGTGTGTATGGCGAGCGTGATCGCGCCGACCGTCGTCCCCTCGAAGGGGCGCTTCCTCGTCATCGCTTCGAAGGCGACGACTCCGAGCGACCAGATGTCGGTGCGGGCGTCGATCTCCTTGTCGCCGATGATCTGCTCCGGGCTCATGTAATAGGGCGTGCCCACGACGGCGCCCGTCGTCGTGGCGCTGCCGGCGATGAGGTACTTGTCTCGCTTCGCGATGCCGAAGTCGAGGAGCTTCACGAAGAGCTCACCGCCGTCGGAGTCGGCGTTGCAGAGGAAGATGTTGTCAGGCTTGATGTCGCGGTGGATGACGCCGACCTGGTGCGCCTTGCCGAGCGCCTTCGCGACCTGAGCGACGAGCGCGGCGACGTCGCTCGGCGACATCGGCCCGTGAGCGGCGAGATGCGCCGAGAGGTCACGCCCCTCGAGCATCTCCATGACGATGTACGCGTCACCGTCCGGGGTGACGCCGTGGTCGAACATCTGGACGACGTGCGGGCTCTTCACCGCTGCGGCGACGGAGGCCTCGCGGGCGAACCTCGCCGCGCCGTCGGCAGTGTCGGCGATCTCCTTCGCCATGAACTTCACGACGACGTTCGTGTCGAGCGTGAGGTGCTCCGCAACCCACACCCGTCCCATTCCGCCTTCGCCGAGGGGGCGGAGGAGACGGACCGTGGGGGTGACGGAAGTGCCGGGTCGAAGCTCTGTCACGTGGCCCGCTGCAAGGGAAGACCCCTCGGATGGTACCGCAATCTTCGCGTCACCGGGCGTTTGCTCGACGTCTCGCACGCTGCCTTACACAAGTAAATTCAAGCGGATGAAATCAGGCACAAGGATGAGGTCGGGTGAAATTCGCCACCGCGACGCCTCGCGGGGATGCACACGTCACCCGGATCAGACGCCGAGGCCGAGGCTCGCGACCATTCCGTCGAGCAGCGCGAGCGCCTCGTCGCGGCGCGGCTGGCCGATGACCGCGCGCGCAAGTGGCTCCCCGCGCGACTCGAGCCTCTTCCGCAGTGAGTGGACCGCGCGCGCTCGCGCCGCCTGCACACGCGAACGGGCGCGCGCGTCGAGGCGCTCTTCGGCCCAGCGAGCGACCTCCCACGAGAGCGCGGCGTGCCGCGTCTCGTCGGCGGCGACGCGCGCGAAGAGCCGTCGCAGCGAGGGCTCTGCGGCGTGGGTCGCTTGCCACCGCATGAGGAGCGCGCCGAAGGTCTCCTGCACGCAGCCCTCGACCGCATTCTCGCGAGCGATCGCCTCGAGCTCGCGCGGCGTCTCGCGCTTCACGCGCGCAGGAGCGGTCTGGGCACCCGACGTCCGCGCCCGCCGCGCCATCATCCGAGCATGGCGCCGCTCGTCGCACGCGGAGCGTTCGGCCGCTGTCACGAGCTCGGCTGGCGCCCCGAGCCGTGACAGCTCGGTGCGCATGCGGACGAACGCGTGCACGCTCGCCGCCTCGTCGTGGGCCATGCGCGCGAAGTACGCGCCGACGACGTCGGTCGCGCGCGTCCGCGGAGCGGGGCGGAGGCCGACCGGGCGCCTTCCGCCACCACCGAAACAGTCGAGGCACTCGAAGGTGAGCGAGCCGTTCGCGGGCGGTGTGTAGACGCCACCCGAGCAGCCGTTCGCTTCGGGGATCACACAGCCGAGGGACCCATCGCCCGCGTCGGGATCGGCCGTGTAGAGGAAGAACTCGCAGCCCCTCAGCACGAAGCCACCCCCGTCCACGAGGCCACATGGCAGCGTGTACCGGCAGCCGATGTCGGCGTCGGGCGGGGAGTCGGGCCTCGCATCGAGCGTCTCGGCGGCGAGCTCGCAGGGGTCGACGACACGCAGGTTGCCATCACCGTCGCGAGCGGCGTCGCTCGCGTCGGTCGCGGGCGTCGCGTCGTCGTTCGGGGCGAGGCCGTCGGTCGTCGCGTCGGGGCCCGCCCCGCCGTCGTCGGAGGTGAGGCAGGCTTGCGCAGCGACCGCGGGGGAGGCGGCAAGGAGCAGTGCGCCGAAAGCGCGACTCAACCTTCTACTTTCTCTTCGGAGCGACACGACCACAAGGATGGCACGCTCCCCCGCGGTGGGCGAGCCCGCCGCACCGACGAGAACGGCCAAAAAGGGGACAGATCCGGTGCCGGGGCTGGCGCGTACATGGGCTACACTCGATGGCGTTGCCCGGTCTTGTTGCCTTTGCTTCGCTGAATCTCGGGGCCCGTGCGGTCCCGATCCTCGCGTCCGTCGTGCTCCACGCCGGAATCGCGGCGGGCCTCGTCGTGTCCGCGGTAGGCCATTCGCAAGCCGCGCGAGCCGCCACGACCGTCGAGCTGACGATCGACGTCGACCCCCTCGAGCCGATCGCGCCCCCGGCACCTCCGGTGCCCGAGGCGGAGACCGTGAAGAACGTCGCCGCGCCAACGCACACGCACTCGTACCCCGTCGACCCCTCCCACGATGCGCGGCCTCACGATCCGTCGCTCGCCCACGATCACGACGACGACCACCCTGCGGCCACGCACGAGCCCGCGGCCGCCGCGCCCACCCTGGTCGCGGAGGCCACGGCGCTTCCACGGTTCGACCTCGGGTCGGGCTCGGGAGCTCCGCTCAGCACCCACGTGGCCTCGCAAGCTCCGGCGGGCGAGGGATCGCCCGCGCATGTAGGCAATGGATCAGGGGCGGGGACTGACGACGTCGTGCATGCGGCCTCGGCAGTTCAAGTCCCGGCGCATCTCGTCCAGTCGGTGGCGCCGGCGTATCCGTCGCACGCGCGCGCCGACGACGTCGAAGGCGACGTCGGTGTGGAGATCGTCGTCAACGGCGAAGGGCGCGTGGTCGAGGCTCGCGTCACGCGGCCGGCAGGTCACGGCTTCGATGCGTCCGCACTGAGTGCCGTGCGCGGCTACCGCTTCTCGGCCGCGCAGCGCGACGGCCACGCCGTCCGCGTCCGCATGCCGTGGTCCGTGCAGTTCCGTCTTCGCTAGGGGGCTTCGGCCCCTCGCTTCGCGAGCCTCCCCAGTTCGCGGCTGGGCCGGCGTGATTCGCCTGCGGCGAGCGGCGCTGGAGACGGCGCCGATTTCACGCCTTGGTGGGGCGAGAGGGGTGGCATCGCCAGCAAAGAACGAGGCGGGAAACGGCGCCGCGCAAGCCACGGCCTACACGGACACGAGCGCGCCGAACCGTCCGGAGATAGCTAACCGAGGCGCACGAACGTCACGAGCACGAGCAGCACCACGACGAGCAAGGCGCCGATGGTGCCCATTGCGCCGTGGTTGCGCTTTCGGCGCTCGATCTCCTCGTCGGCCGAAGCTGCGCCCGACGCGCGGGCGCGCACGATCTTCCGGGCGTTGAACATCTCGAGGTGACTGAGGACGACGAGCACGAGCACGACGGTCAGCTTGCCGTGCAGCCAGCCCTGCTTCATCAGGGCGGGGTTCTGCGTGATGAATACGACGCCGCTCGCCATGGAAGCGAAGATCGCCGGCAGCTCGATCTTCGTGACGATGACGGCCGCGAGGCGCTCGTACTCGTCGCGCAGCACGGCGGCCGTTCCGTCGCGCGCCGACAGCTTCATGATCTGTGTCTGCGCGAAGCCCGCGCCGAGGTAAGCCGCGAACGCGACCAGGTGAACGAGGAGCAGCGCCGCAATCATCGCTCGCACTCTACGTGATCCGCGCCGACGTGTAAGCTCGGCAGCCATGCTCGCGCGGAGTGCTGTCCTCGTCGCCGCCTCGGCGCTCGCCGCGGGGTTGACGACCGGGACGAGCGCCCACGCGAACGGCCGCTTTCCGGCCTCGAGCGCGATGGTCTTCTCGCCCGCGGACGACGCGCGCGTCATGGTGCGCACGACGTTCGGGCTGCTCGTCACGAGCGACGGAGGAAGCTCATGGAGCTGGATCTGCGAACGAGCGATCGGCTTCTCGGGCCCCGAGGACCCGTCGTACGTGGTGACGCGTAGCGGCGCGATCGTTGCGGGTCTGTTCGACGGCCTGCGCGTCTCGCGGGACGGTGGCTGCAGCTGGACAGGCGTGAAGACGGACGCCACGGTGTTCGTCGACCTGACGACGCGGGCGGACGGGGCGGTCGTCGCGCTCGCGTCGAGCTACGACCGGCACAGCGATGCAGGGAGCCTCTACAGGACGCAGCTCTGGCTTTCGACCGATGATGCACGCTCCTTCACGCCGCTCGGACCGAGGTTCGACCCGACGCTCCTCGGCGAGACGGTCGAGGTGGCGCCGAGCGATCCGTCGCGCCTCTATGTCTCCGCGGTGCGAGGCGACGGAGCCGAGCGGCAGGGGGTCGTCCTCGTCTCGACCGACGGCGGAAGGACATGGAGTGAGGGACGCTCGATGCTCGCGCCCAGAGAGCTCGCGCCCTTCATCGCCGCGGTGGACCCAAAGCGTGCAGATCGCATCTATCTGCGCACCTCGGCGTCGCCCGAGACCAGCACGCGACTCCTGGTCAGCGACGACGCGGCGAAGACCTACCGCACGCTGCTCGCCGCGAAGGGACCGCTCCTTGGCTTCGCGCTCTCGGAAGACGGCGCGAGCGTCAGCGCCGGCGGCCCGGACGACGGGCTCTACGTGGGCGCCCCTGGCGGCGAGCTCACGCAGGTGTCGGGACCGAGGCTGAAGGTGCAGTGCCTGGGCCGGAAGGGAGATGTGCTCTGGGCGTGCTCGAGCGAGGCGAGCGGCTTCGTCGCGGGCACCTCACGGAACGGCGGAACGTCGTTCGACGCGCGCTTGCATCTGCGCGACATCGCGGGGCCGCTCGCGTGCCCCGAAGGATCGGCGGTCGCCAAGGAGTGCGGGGTCGACTGGCTCAAGCTGAGGGGCGAGCTCGGTGTCGGGTCGAGCAGGGAGGGCGCGGGAGAAAGCGCAGACGGCGGAGCGGCGGTCGCGCCAGCAGAGGCTGCGCGCACGCGCGATCACGGTGTGTGGTGGGCCGCGATCGTCGCGGCCGTCGGCGCCAGCGCGCTCCTCTTGCGCGCGCGCGGGCGCAAGCGCTGAGCGGGCTTGCCCTGAGCGAGACCGAGCGACCTGGCCCTGCGCGCGTCAGAAGCCGCGGTGGGTGCCGAAGGCGAGGCGGAACGAGTTCACGTTCGCGCCGTGGTCGATCGTCTCCGTGCCGATGCCGAACAGGATCTCGAACGTGTGGTCGGCCGCGCCGACGCTCTCGACGCCGATGTTTGCCGTGACCCGCAAGAGCTTCGTGTCGAAGTCCTGGAGCTGCGGTCCGAACACGTTGCCGACGGCCCCCTGGATGGTGCCGTCGAGGAAGACCCAGATCGGCCAGCGGTACTTGAGCGTCGCGATCGCCGCGCTGCGGTCGACGAGCCGGCCGTAGAGGAAGCCGCGCATCGGGCCGCTGCCGCCGAGCACGACCTGCTCGGTGAAGGGGATCGTCGCGCCCTGCGAGAGGGGCTCGACGAACAGCGTCGTGGCCGAGAGGCTGACGGTGCGGTTGTTGTGAAGGTCGAGGAATCCGCCCACCGAGCCGCCGTAGCGGATCCAGTTGTCGGACGCGCGGCGGACGTTGGAGCCTTCCTCGACCTCCAGCTCGAGGCGCATGCCCGTCTGGTTCTGGGGTCGCGGGTCGCGGGTGTCGACGGTGAACTCGGCGCGCTCGAACACGGCCGTGTATCCGTCGAGGAAACCGGGAGGCGCGGGGACGAGGCCCGCATCGATCTGATTGCCCAGAGACGGGCTACCGCAGCACGCGTCGCTGTTGAAGTCGACGTAGCGCACGCCGCCTTCGATCGTGACGCGGCTGCCCCTCCACCACATCGTCTCGAAGACGGGCCGCGCCTGGAGCTTGTTCTCGCCGAATCGAGTGCGGTCCGCGTTCAAGCTCCGCGGACCGAGCCCGTGGAAGATGAAGTCGGGACGATGCACGCCCTCGAGGCGCAGGTCGAAGAAGCCGTCCTTGCCGATTGGCTGCTTGTCGGCGACCGCTCCCTGGATCCAGTCGGGGCCGAACGTCGAGAAGTGCAACCTCAGGTGATTCTTCGGAGCGAGGAGATCGTCCCAGAATGCGTAGACGCCAACGCTCGGACGAAAGCCGAGATCGAGGAAGAAGGTCGGGACGATGCCCGCCTTCTTGTCGGGACCGAACGTGAAAAAATTCGCGATCGCCGTGGGCCACTGCTTCTGCTCGGCGGTGGTGATCAGCCAGCCGAGGGGGCGGCGGATCACGTACTCGGTGACGAAGTAGAGCGGCGAGAAAATGATCCTCGGTACCCAGAGCGCGACGTCGCCGGCGGTTGTCGGCTCGTCACCGCGGCCGTCGTAGTCGGGGACGGCGCGCTTCGCGCTCTCACCGCCCGGGGGCGGCGGAGGGATCGTGGCGAGGGCGCCCTCGCGACCCTCGTAGCCTGCGGCCACGCCGGGCGTCTTGGAGTCCTTCGCGTCCTTGGAGTCCTTCGCGTCGGGAGGCTTCGGCGCGTCCGTCGCCGGAGGCGTGTCGGCATCGGGACGGGCGCCAACCGGCGGAGCGGTGTCGGCGGGTGCCGCGGGTGCCGCGGGTGGATCGAGCGCGGGCGCGTCGGCAGCCGGGGGTGCAGGTGCGGGTGCAGGCGGCGGCTCGGGCGGTGCTGGCTGCGCGGCCGCAGGCGATGCGCAGAGCGTCAGCGCCGCGACGAGCGCGCTCCCTCGCAAGACCCGAAAAAACCGCAAGCGCATGCCGACCAAAGCCTCCGCAACATACCCCAAAGACATTGGCTGCGAGCGATTGATTCGTCAGCGAGGAGGTCGTGCGATGGATGCACTCGAACGGAGGAGCTCGTCGGCGAGCTCCTTCGTCCCGCGTGCCTCCCTCCCTGCTGCGGCAGCTCGCTTCACGTCACCCAGCAGCGGGAGGATCACCTCGCGTACGCGAGGCGGGAGCACGACCTCGAGATATTCGTGAGCTGTCCCGCGCAAGCCCGCGTCTTCCGATCGCATCGCGCGATAGGCGATCGAGAGCGGCTCGCGTTCGAGCGCGAGCCCGAGGACGGAGAAGACGTGTGCGAGCCCTCGATGCAGCTCCTCGGTCGTAGCTCCGCGCGCTGGGCCACTGTCGCGGTAATGGCCGCCCGCGGCGTGCGAGCGCACGTCGAGCCGCGCCGCCTCGTCGTCATCGTCAGGCGTCATCGCGGGCGCGGGGATCGAGTGCAGCACCGCGGCTTCGCTCGCCGAGGTGACCGGCTCACGCCAGCCCGAACGACCGGCGGTAAGCTCGTGGACAGCGATGTCGCAGACATCCTCCCGCGCGAAGACGACGTGAGCCTCGTCTTGAATCTGCGCGAGCGCGAGGGCGACCTGCACGCGGACGTCGAACACCGGATCGCGGAGCGCCAGCAACAGGCCGCTTGCCGCACGCTGCGTGCGACACACCTTGAGCACACGCGGAAGACGGCGCCGAACGCGCGGGTCGACCGCGGGGTCGAGCAGCGCGTCGAGCAGCTGACCGGTCGCCTTTGGCGCGATCTTCCGTAGGGCGCGCACGGCATCGCGGACGACAGCGTCGTTCGCGAGCAGCGGGATCGCGAACGACGCGAGGGAGGCATCGAGCGGGGCCACGAGCGCGGCCTTGATGCGCGCCACGTCACCTCCGCGCAAGGTGGCCGCGCGTGCGACGACCAGGTCGGCGGGGAGGTCGGGAGGCCAAGCCGGCGCGAGGCTCGCGGGCCCGCCGGGGACTCTCGGGCCGCTGGCCTCGGCGAGGGGCACCGCATCCTTGTCCTTGTCCGTCTTCGCGCGCTGAAATTGCTCGATGCGCTGGAGGAGCTTCTCGCGATCGAGGAAGGCGGTCGTCTCCGCAAGCGTCTTGCGGGTGGTGAGGTCCTCGGCCTCATCGTCTCCGAGCGCGACCGCGCCAGATTTCAGGCTCGAAGCGAGCGCGGCCACGTAGCCCTCGTGAAGCCGCGTGGCGACGAGCCAGGCGAGCGCCGCCATCGCGATCGACGCGATGAGCACCGTGCGCGTCGCGACATCGGTTCCGAAGTGGACGATCACGAGGAGCGCCACGCTCCCGAGCATCGTACCGATGCGGTCGACTCCGACGTCGATGAGCGTCTTGGTCGCGCGCTTCTTCGCGGTCGGGAGCGGCGTATAGAAGAGCTCGTATGCGGAGCGGTAGAGCGAGTTGCGGGTGACCGCCTCGCCTCCACGGAGGAGCACCACCGTCCAGAGCTGCGGCGACGCGAGCGCGAGCACCGCGCCGAGAGCGACGGTGAGCGGCTGCGACTTCACCGTGCCGGCGAGCCCACGCCACTCGAGCAGCGGTCGGGAGAGCCCGGTCTGCGCGATGAACGAGAGCACGCCGACGATCATGTTGAAGAGCGCGAAGAAGGCGAGCAGCCGTGGTCCCTTGCCGTAGACCTCGCTTGCGTGAGCGCTGAGCAGCCAGTCGAGAAGCGCCTGGATCACGGCGCCAGCGAGCACGAGGAGCGCGAGGTCTCGCAGGTAGGGCGTCTCACGGACGATCTTCCAGCCGCCGCCGGCCAGAAGCTCGGGGGCGTGCGCCGCGCTCTGCCTGACGCCTGACATCAACCTGAGCGCGCCCCACAAGCCGACGGCGTTGATCGCCGCGAGCAGCGCCAGCATCATCGGCACCGAGAGATGGGCCGAGGCTCGCCACACGACGACGCCGCCGATCACGCCGCCGATCGTGCCACCGCTCGCGATGCGCCCGACCACCTTCTTGGCGACGTGCGGGTCGAAGCGCTCGTTCACGAGCGACCAGAATGCGCTGACGCTGGCCGAACCAAAAATTGCGGTATGCACGTAGACGGCGATCGCCGCGCCGCGCGCGCTGTGCAAGCTGAGCCACCACTCGGCGAGGAACAGTACGGCCGCGCTTCCGAACAGGATGGGCACGAGCCGCGCCGGGCCGTAACGACCGAGCGCACGGGAGATCCCGATGACGGCCACCGACGAGACGAGCGCCGCTCCGATCATCGCAGCGGGAAGGAGGGCCAGACCGAAGTGCGACAGAAAGAGCGTGTCACGTGTGGCCTTGCCGGCCACGTGCTGGGCGACCAGCGCGCCTGACGCGATCGACGCCTGCCATACGGCCGCACTCACGTCGCTCTGCGATGCCCCCTTCATCGGCACGGTCAGGCTATCAAGAAGGGAGCTCGCGCGCCGCGCAGGACGATGCTGCAGAAGCGGCGTTCGGGAGGTGGCCACCGGCGCTCGACTTCCGCTATCGTGCGGGGGTTCGAGCGGCGACGGGCCTCCGCTCACCGAGAACGAGGACGAGCAATGGCGAACGAACTGAAGCCGCACGACGACAGCCCGGGTTCTTCGAGTCTCATCGTCAAGCTGCTGTCCGTCTTTGCGGTCGTGCACCCGAGCGAGGTGTTCTCGACGTTGCTCCTCACGCTCGACGGCATCCTGCTGCTCGCGTCCTACTACTTCCTGAAGGTCATTCGCGAGCCGCTGATCCTCGCTGCCCCCGGCGGCCCGCAGACCAAGAGCTACGCGACGGCGTTCCTCGCCGTGCTCCTCATCTTCGTCTTCTACGGCTACCGCGCGCTCGCGCAGCGCGTCGATCGCCTGCGGCTCATCACGTACACGAAGCTGTTCTGCATCGGCTGCCTGGTGCTGTTCTGCGTGCTCGGCCACATGGGCGTGAAGATCGGCATCCCGTTCTTCCTGTGGGTCGGCTGCTACAGCCTGACGATCCTCGCCCAGTTCTGGGCGTTCGCGAACGACATCTACACGCCGGAGCAGGGCAAGCGCGTCTTCGCGATCATCGGCGTCGGCGCCTCCATCGGCGCGCTCCTTGGCTCGCTGCTCGCGAAGCCCGCGGTCGAGCCGCTCGGCTACTACAACATGATGCTCGTACCCGCGGGCGTCTTGCTCGTGTGCCTCCTCATCGTGCGCCTCGTGAATGCGCACGAGACGAAGAGCGAAGAGCGGAAGACGGAAGCCGCGAAGCCGCCCGGAGGGAAGGGCGGCATGTCGATGATCTTCCAGCACAAGTACTTGATGCTGATCGCGGCCATCATCCTGATGGTCAACCTGATCAACACGAACGGCGAGTTCATCCTCGACACCACGCTTGCGGCCGTCAAGGAGCAGCGCGGTCTCGACGCCGCGCAGTACAAGGTGTGGCTCGGCAAGTTCAAGGCCGACTACTTCTTCTGGGCGAACCTGCTCGGCGTGATCTTGCAGCTCTTCGTCACGTCGCGCGTCTTCAAGTACCTCGACGTCCGCGGCGCGCTCTACATCTACCCGCTCATCGTCATCTGCAGCTACACGGGTATGACCCTCTTCCCCGTGCTGATGATGGTCGAGATCGGCAAGATCACCGAGAACGCGAACGACTACTCCATCTACAACGCCGCCAAGCAGGCGCTGTGGTTGCCCACGTCGCGTGAGCAGAAGTACGTCGCGAAGCAGGCGATCGACACGTTCGTGGTTCGCGCGGGAGATCTCATCTCGGGCGGCGTGGTCTACGTCGGCTCCGAGCTCCTGTCGTTCAACACGACGAAGTTCACGATGCTCAACGTCGCGCTCGGCGTCGTCTTCTTGCTCGTCGTCGTCCGCATGGGGCGCGAGCACAAGAAGCGCACTGCGGAGGCCGCGGCGGAGGGTGGTACGGCGGGCAAAGAGGAGAAGCCTGCCGCCGCATGAGCCTCAACCGAACATCGCGGAGCTAACGTTACTCGTCGAGCGCGATCTTGATGCGGGACGTCGCACCTTCCTGGATCGTCACGCTCGTCGTCTTGACCTTGCCGCCGGGGGCGTCGCAGCGGAGCTGATGCGCTCCCGCCGGGAGGTCGATGCCGGCGACCGGCGTGGGGCCGCGCTCCTTGCCGTCGACCGTGAGGTTGCACCAGCCCGGCGAGGCCGTCACGAGCAGACGACCGGCGCCGCGTGGGACCGGGCCGAGGGCCTTGCTGGTGTTCGTGCCGGGAAGCGAATCGACGCTGATCGACGGGGGCTCGTTCGACGTCGAGGCCGAGCTGGCCTGGGTCCCGGGCAGAGGCGAAGTCGCCGGCGGAGCGACGGCTGTCTTTGCCGCGGTAGCGGGCTTCGCAAGCGCTGCGCTGCTCGACGGGCCGCGGCCCTTCCATCCGAGCCCGACACCCGCACCGAGGGCCACGACGGCGAGGGTGACGCCGCCGAGCGCGAGCCACGCGTTGCTGCGCGCGCGCGGTGCGGACACCGTGATCGAAGCGTAGGACGTGTTGGGGGTGTGCCACGACGGCCCTGTACCGCCGGACCCGGGGTAGGGAGGGATCGTGCCCGGCGGGATGCTTCCCGAGAGCGAGAGCGGCTGCGCAGGGGTCGGCAGCGACGGCCTCATCGAGCCGTGACCGCCTTGATTGGGCGTGTATGGAGCGGCCGGCGGCGGGCGATCGCTAGCGCGCATGACCGGGAGCGCGTTCGTCGCGTCGGGGTCGACGACCGACGTGGCGATCAGCGGCGTCGGCAGGCGCAGAGGAGACGCCTCGAGCTCGGGCAGCACCGCGCGAATCCGCGCGGTGATGTCCTCGAAGTTCTGGAAGCGCTTCTTGAGGTCCACCTCGAGGCATCCGCGCACGAGCGCGCGGAACGAGTCGGGGACGTGCGGCACGCACTCGTCGATGCTCTTCGGCTTCGTCGTCGCGATCTTCACGATCAGCGCGTTGAAATTCTTCGCCTCGTAGGCGCGGTAGCCGCAGAGCGCCTCGAACAGGATCGCGCCGAAGGCGAACACGTCAGTGCGGCCGTCGAGGTGGCTCTCGCCGCGCGCTTGCTCGGGGCTCATGTACAGCGGCGAGCCGAGGACGGTACCGGCGATCGTGAGCGCGTGGTTCTGGTCGTCTTCGAGGAACTTGCTGACGCCGAAGTCGAGCAGCTTCGGCATCGGCGTGCCGGTCTGCGGCTTGTGCAGGAAGATGTTCGTCGGCTTCAGATCGCGATGGACGATGCCGCTCTTGTGCGCGGCGGCGAGCGCGTCGCCGACCTCGACCATGACGATCGCGAACTCGTAGATCGTCATCGGCGGGTTCTGGCGACGGAGTGCGACCTCGAGCGGGAAGCCCGTGAGCAGCTCCATGACCAGGAACAGCTGCCCTTCGTCGGTCTGACCGACGTCGTGGATCTCGATGACGTTCGGGTGATTCACCCGCGCGGAGACCTTGGCCTCCTTCAGGAATCGGGCGGCGGCCTCGGGGGTCTTCGCCACCTGCATGTTCATGAACTTGATGGCGAGCTGGCGCTCCGTGAACGTGTTGGTCGCCGACCACACCTCGGCCATACCCCCGCTGCCGAGCAGCTGGTTCAGCCGATACTTTCCTGCGACGACCTTCCCGGACTCCATCTTTAGCCTCGACGACTCCGCATCACGTAATCGTCATACCTCCGTCGATCACAAGGGTATGTCCGGTCAAGTAACTGGCCGAATCGGAGGCCAGGTAAAGGGCCCCTCCGGCGATCTCTTCGGGCTGCGCGTACCGCTTCATCGGTGTGATTCTCATCACTTCTTCGAGGAGCGCTTCGTTCTTGAGGACCGCCGCAGCAAATCGTGTGTCGACGAACCCGGGAGCGATGGCGTTCACGCGGATCTTGTTGGCCGCGAGCTCGTACGCGAGCGTCTTGGTCATCGAGAGGATCGCCGCCTTGGTCATCGCGTAGACGCCCTGGAGCGGCGAGGCTACGAGGCCCGCGACGCTCGCGACGTGGACGATCGAGCCGGGGGCCTCGCGCGAACGCAGATGCTTCACGACCTCGCGGGTCATCCAGAAGTAGCCCTTCACGTTGACCTCGAAGGTCTTGTCCCAGGCGCCTTCGTCGACATCGACCATCGGGCCGAAATACGGGTTCGTCGCGGCGTTGTTGACGAGGACGTCGACCTTGCCGAACTTCGCGACCGCGGCCTCGACGAGCGCGGCGCAGTCGGCCTCGCGCCCGGTGTGAGCCGCAATCGGGTGGGCGATGCCTCCACCGGCGTTGATGGAGTCGGCGACGGCGGTGAGGCCTTCGATCTTTCTCGCGGCGAGGATGACCTTCGCGCCGTTGTCGGCGAAGCAGCGCGCGATGGCCTCGCCGATCCCGCGGCTCGCCCCCGTGACGATGGCGACCTTGTCCTGGAGGGAGATCGTTGCCGACATGTGGGCCAAGCGATAGCACGTCCCGGGACGAGCGGCAGTCTCCCCCACGCAACACCGCGGAATAATTAGCCACCCACGCGTGCCCTGCCTGCGCGTCTGCGCGCCGCTCGCCGCAGGCGAATCACGCCGGCCCAGTGGCGAAATCGGGCGGCTCGCGACGCGAGGGGCGAACCCCCCAGATTCATCCCATTTCGACGCGGCGGCCGCTCGCAGGTCGAGACCAGCTCACGGCGAACGCTCTGCTCGGACGCTCTGCTCGGTACCGATCTGACGAATCCTCAGGGCGAAGCCCCAACGAGGATCAAGCGACGAATGCGCCGAGGGCTCGGAAGCGGTCGTAGCGATCGCGAACGAGCTCGTCCGGGGTGAGCTGGAGGAGCTGGCCGAGGGCCTCGCTCATCGCGCCGTCGACGAGCTTTGCGGCCTGCGCCGGGTCCTGATGCGCGCCGCCGGCGGGCTCCTCGAGGACCCTGTCGACGACCTTGAGACCGAGCAGCTCGGGCGCGGTGATCTTGAGGCGCATCGCAGCCTCGTCGGCCTTCGCTCCGTCCTTCCAGAGGATCGAAGCGCATCCTTCAGGTGAGATCACGCTGTAGGTGCCGTACTCGAGGACGTGGACGCGGTTGGCGACGCCGAGGGCGAGGGCACCGCCGGAGCCGCCCTCGCCGATGATCGTCGCGATGATCGGCACGGGCGCGCGCGCCATCGCGGCGAGGCACGCGCCGATCGCCTCGCTCTGGCCGCGCTCCTCGGCGCCGAGGCCGGGGTAGGCGCCGGGCGTGTCGATGAACGTGAAGATCGGCAGGCCGAAGCGGGACGCGAGCTCGTAGATGCGGCGGGCCTTGCGATAACCCTCCGGGTGCGGCATCCCAAAGTTGCGCTTCACGTTCTCCTTCGCGCCGCGGCCCTTCTGGTGGCCGAGCACCACGACGCTGCGCCCGTGGAAACGCGCGAGGCCCGCGACGATCGACGGGTCGTCGGCGAAGCTGCGGTCGCCGTGGAGCTCGACGAAGTCCTCGAAGAGGAACCCGATGTAGTCGAGCGTGTAAGGCCGGTTGGGGTGACGCGACAGCTGGACCTTCTGCCAGGGCGAGAGGTCGGCGAAGAGCTCGCGCGCGAGTCGACCGGCCTTCTCCTCGAGGCGACGGAGCTCACCCTCGAAGCGGCGGTCCGTCTCCGCGAGCGCGCGCAGCTCGCGGACGCGCGTGACGAGCTCGACGACGGGTTTTTCGAAAGGCAGGACGTGCGATGCCACGGCTACGCGAGGCTATACACCGGCGCCGAGGGGTCGTCACGCGATCGCGAGGACGGGGCTCCCGCGCGGCGCCGTGGGTCACCGCGTCGGGGCGGGCAGGTTCACGTAGCGTGACTTCGGTCGGATGAGTCGGCCGTGCGTCCTCTGCTCGTCGACGTGCGCGCACCACCCCGCGGCGCGGGAGGACGCGAACGTCGGCGTGAAGAGCGTTCGCGGGAGGCCGAGCGCCTCGAGCAAGACCGCCGTGTAGAACTCGACGTTCGCCTTGAGCGGCCGATCCGGATGACGCGCGGCGAGCTGAGCCTCGGCTTCCTTCTCGACGGCGCGCGCGAGACGGAGCCGGCGGCCGATGGGGGAGGAGGCGTTGGAGGATGCCTCGAGCTCCGCGATGGCGCGCTCGAGCACGAAGGCACGCGGGTCACGGACGCGGTAGACGCGATGGCCCATGCCCATGACGCGCTCCCCGCGTGCGAGCGCCGCGGTCACCCAGGCGCGCGCCTGCTCCGGCTCGCCGATGGCGTCGAGCATGTCGAGCACGGGCCCGGGGGCGCCGCCGTGGAGCTTCCCCTTCAGCGCACCGATGGCGGCAACGACGGCCGAGACGGTGTCCGAAGCGGTGGAGGCGACGACCCTCGCCGCGAAGGTCGAGGCGTTCATTCCGTGGTCGATCACGGTCACGAGATAGGCATCGAGCGCGGCGACCTCGGCCGTGGTCGGAGTGCGCCCCGCGACCATGCGGAGGTAGTCCGCCGCGTGCGGCAGGCGCGGGTCCGGGCGAAGGGGCGCGGGCTGGTGAGCCCAGGCCGCCGCGAAGACGGCAACCGCGGAGACGATGCGGACGGCCTCGGAGAGGGGCTCCTCGCCAGCGACGACTCCGAGATGGGCGACCGATGCCCGGAGTGCGTCCATGGCATCCGGAAGCGCGAGCGCGTCTCCGAGCTCGCCCATGCGTTCGAAGGCGGCCTCGCGCGCATCGCCGAGCGCCTCACGCAGAGAGGATCGCTGCGCCGCGGTGGGGAGCGCGCCAGTGAAGAGCAGGTAGATGGCGTCCTCGAAGTCGACGCGCCCGGCGATGTCCTCGACGGGGTAGCCCGCCAGGACGAGCCGGCCATGTTCGCCGTCGACGTCGCTCAGCCTGGTCGTCGCTGCGACGACCTCCTCGAGCCCGCTTCCTTCGATCCGTGCACTCATTGGGTCCACCTTTCTTCGTGATTCGAGCCAGTTCGCGAACGGATGACCTTGATCAGAGGGAAGTCATTGATCGGAACCATCAATGTTGATCAATGTGGACAGGACCCGCTGACGCGGCATCATGGATTCGTGAATCAACGTCCCGGGATCGTCGATCAACGTCGGAGCGGTGCGCGCGATGCGCGGATGCGCGAATGGGTCACCACCGCCGAGGCCACGCGGCTCCTGGGCGTGAAGCGCGAGACGCTCTACGCTTACGCAAGTCGCGGTCTCGTCCGCGCCGCTGCGTCGGGCGAGGGGCCGCGAGGGCGGGTCTACAACGTCGAGGACATCGAGCGGCTCCGCGCGCGGAGCCAGGCGCGGGCGGGCCACGGACCCGTGGCAGCGAGCGCGCTGCGCTGGGGCGAGCCGGTTCTCGAGACGCAGATCGGCTCGATCGGACGCGAAGGCCCGATCTACCGCGGGCGCCTCGCGGTCGAGCTCGCGCGCGAGGGCGCGTCCTTCGAGGACACTTGTTCCCTGCTCTGGGGCGCGCCGTGCCGGCCGGAGGCGGAGCTCGACGCGCACCGCCTCGGCGCGCCGATCGCACATCTCCGTGCCCTCCTCCGAACGAACGCCGAGCCTTTCGACGGCATCCTCGTCACTGCCGGGGTGCTCGCCGCGTCGGAGCAGTATGCGGAGCCGTCGCTGGAGGTCGCGCGGGCGCGAGCGGCGGTGCTGATGAGGCGACTCGTGGCCGCCTGCGGGCTGGTGAGCGGTGCGGACGCGGTGTCGGCCTCCCTCGAGGCCACGAGCACCGCCCGCGCGCTGCTGGCGGCGCTGGGGGGCCGCACGACGCCGCCTCGCGTGGCGGCCATCACCGAAGCGCTCGTCCTGGCCGCTGACCACGAGCTCAACCCGTCGACCTTCGCGGCGCGCGTCGCCGCGTCGGCGGGCGCGAGCTTAGCCGCGTGCACGCTGGCCGCGCTCGCGGTCGCATCGGGGCCTCTCCACGGAGCCGCGACGGCCCGTGTCGAGGCGTTCGTCGCCGAGGTCGCGCGACCGGAGCGCGGCGCGGCGGCGGTCGGCGAACGACTTGCCAGGGGTGAGTCGGTGCCGGGGTTCGGCCATCAGGTGTATCCCGAGGGCGATCCGCGGGGAGCGCGGCTGCTCGAGATCGCCGAACGGATGGGAGGACGCTCCCGCGGCGTTCGCATCATCCTGTCGGTGGTGAACGCGATGGAGCTCGTCGCGCGCGAGCGTCCGACGATCGACGTAGGGCTCGTCGCGCTCTCGGCGGCGCTCGGCCTCCCGCGCGGCGGTGCGCTCGCCATGTTCGCGTGTGGGCGCGTCGCGGGCTGGATTGCCCATGCCCTCGAGCAGCGCGCCGCGGGCTTCATCCTCCGGCCGCGCGCCCGCTACGTCGGCGTGTGAGGGCCGCCCGTCGGACGACCCATCACCAGCTCTCCAGCTCCACGCTCCTCACGGTCTCTTCGATCGCCACCTCCGGCTCGTACCCGAGATCCTCGCGCGAGCGACGATCGTCGACCATGCAGACGTATCGAATGTGGTCGAGCTCCGGCGCCGGGAACGTCGTGAGGCGCAGCGCCCACAACCGCTTCAGCAGCGCGCGCCCGAACGTGTACGGGATCGGAATGCTCGGTTTGCCGAGGATTTTCACGATGTGCGAGAGGGGCAGCGGATCCGGTCCTGCCACGTTGTAGATGCCTCGTTGGCCCGGCGCGAGCGCCCGACCGATCGCCCGGACCACGTCTGACTCGTGGACGATCTGCACCATCGGATCGAACCCGAGCAATGTCGGAATCGTCGGCAGACGCATGAAATTCGACGCCGCGTTGTGCACCGCGCCGACGATGTGGACGGGCCGCAGGATCACCGTCTCCGTCTCGGGGTGCTTCCAGAAGAAGCCCTGCGCCAGCATGTCGACCTCGATGAGGTCGCGGATCTCGCTGAAGCGTGCGCCGCCGAGAAGCGGAGCGTCCTCCGTCAGGAACTGCGCGTTGTCCGGCTGCGGTCCGTAGACGTTCGCGCTCGAGAGCACGACGAGCTTCGGCACCTGGAAGTGCGCCACGTACTCGAGCAGCTTCTGGAAGCCCGCCACGTTCCAGGAGTGATGCTCCGCCTGCGACGCCCGCGGGTCGTGCATCACGCCAAGGTGGATGACCGCTTCGATCGGCTCTGCGCGGAACAGGTCCTTCAGCTTCTTCCGCCGGATGTCGACCTGCTCGTGAACGACGTCCTTCGGCTTGTCCGGAAACGGGCGACGATCCACGCCGATCACGCGCCGCTCCCGGTGCTGGATCCGCACGACGTGCTTGCCGAGCCGCCCGCACGCGCCCGTCACGAGGATGGTCCCCGTGCCTCGCGGTAGCGCCGCCGCCTTTGGCATCGCGTTCGGCGGAATGCTCCCCGGCCCGCGCTGCGACCGGGCCTGCGCCGACGACTGCGGCGGCGAGCTCGGCGGCCTCTGCGAGGGACGAGTGAGGTCCGCCATCAGAAGAAGACGCTCTTCCGCGCCTTGAGGCCGCGATTGATCATCGACTGGATCGTCGCCTTCACCACGAAGACCTTCTCCTCGATGACAGCGTCGTCGTCGTCGGGGTCGCCTTCGAAGCGCATCGGCTCGCCGAAGTAGATCCGATAGCGCGTCGGCAGGGGGAGCGCCCCGAAGGGGAGGAGTAGCTGCGGAAGGATCGGCATGGTCGGCATGCGGAGCAGCTTCGCGAGTGACGCGAAGTTGCCGATCGAGATGTACTGCTCCTCGCCCCCGATGACCGCGACCGGGATGATCGGCGTGCCCGTCTCGAGGGCGAGGCGCATGAAGCCGAGCCCGAAGTCGACGAGGTTGTAGCGCTGGTCGAACGACTTCGAGATCCCGCGCGCTCCTTCCGGGAAGACGAGGAGCGCCTCGTCGCTCTCGAGCAATCGCTTCGCGTTCTCCGGCACGCCGACCACCTGCCCGACTCGCGCGAACAGCAACGAGACGAACGGGAGTGTCTGCGTCCACTTCTCGACCATGGCCCGCGTGAACCGAGGCGGCTCGACGTCCATGAACAGCGACGCACCGATGAGTGCCGCGTCGATCGGAATCTGCCCCGAATGGTTCGAGATGAGCAGCACGCGCCCCGCCGGTACGTGCTCCTTGCCGAAGATCTCGGTGCGGAAGTACTTGCGGTGGAGGAACGCGACGGACGCCAGCGCGTACTTCGTCCACTGCGGGTCGAGCCCGAACTCGTCGACGCCCGTCGCCGTGAGGTTGAGCGGGACGCGCGCGAGTCGCTCGTTGAACTCCTCGCCGAGCTTGCCGGTCATCCAGTCGTCGATGCCCGACGTCGCGCCGTCGACGATCCGGCGCGCGAGCGGCGCGATGGCCCTCAGCGTTCCCCCGAGGCGCGTCAGCGATCGCATCGCGAGGTGTCCATCACCCGCCCAGCTATCGCCCTCCCGGCTGCAGTGGTCAAGAGGCACCTCGACGCGCGAGCCTGAGCGTGCGCCCCGTGAGGTCGGCCGTTGCGCCGAGGACGAAGGGTCGGTTTGGTGCGCCGTGGCCGAAGGGCGCGGCGGCGACGACGGGGATGCCGAGGCCGGAGGTACAATCGGTCAGGACGTCGCGTGCGGTCACGCCGTCCGGGCCTGCCTCACACTGAGTGAAGCCTCCGAGGACGATCGCGGAGAGACCCGAGAAGTGTCCTCCGAGCCGGAGCGAGGTGAGCATCCGGTCGAGACGGTACGGCCGCTCCGTGACGTCCTCGAGGGCAAGGATGGCCCCCCTGGGAAGGGTGAGCCGACCGCCTGCGGCCATCGACGCGACGAGCGACAAGTTGCCACCGACGAGCACACCGCGGGCCGACGGGGCACCGGCGCCGTGGATGACGTCGAGGTCGTCCCAGCTCGCGGCCGGGCGGCCCTCGAGCGCGTCGATCAGCGCGAGGCGCTCGCCTGCCGTGATCGATCGGCCGAGGCCGGTCACGTTGGGTGCGTGCAGAGTACACACGCCACGGCCGTTTGCCGCCACGTGGAGCGCGGTCACGTCGCTGAAGCCGACGAGCCACTTCGGGCGCGCGACGAAGGCCTCCCAGGGCAGCGCGTCGAGGATGCGCATCGCCCCGTAGCCGCCGCGGGCGCAGAGGATGGCTTCGACAGCAGGGTCGGTCATCGCGTCCCTGAGCTCGGCGGTCCGGCGGGCGTCGTCGCCGGCAGTGTAGCCGGTGCGCGCGAGGATGCTGCCGGAGACCCTCAGCGTGTAACGGGTACGGAGCCACGCCAGCCCGCGGAACAGCTCCTCGCGCGCGAACGGGCTCGCGGGCGCGACGATCGCGACGAGCGATCCGGGGCGCAGCGGCGGCGGCTGAACGAGCTCCACGGTGCCGCAGACTAAATCAGCGAGCGCGGCGCTCGCTGAATTAGTTCTCGCTGGAGAAGGGACCATCGGCGATGCGGCGAGCGCGAGCGGCAGTGCCCTCGACTTGACGAGCGGCGGCACTTGCGCGACGCCGCCTGGATGAGCGACCAAGGACGCGAGGTGCTCGACGGGCTTCGAGCGAAGCTGATGGGCTCTCGGAGTGCGCCGGCGTTTCTGGATGACTGCCGACGCTGAGCGCCAAGAACGCGAACGACGCCATCCGTCGTTCTCGACAAGCTCAGGGCCTATGGGTGGACTGCTCTCGAAGGAGAGAGACCTCGCCTCGAGCACGAGCGCGCATCCGTGTTCAGTCTGCTTCCGAGCGCATCGATCGATGGCTGCGATGCCTCCGGCGGCTACGCGCGCCGAGCCGCAGGCTTTCAAGGCGGTGACGAGGTGCAGCTATCGGTGTACCGCGATGGAAACGAGGTCTGGTGGGTCGTCTACGAGCACGAATACCAACCCGTCGCGCAGAAGCCGCTCCAGCTTCAGCGGCTGCTGAGATTCGCATTGCAACGGATGCGGGCGGCGTCCTTCGAAGCGCTCGACGAAGCGGACCGCTCGTGGCCACGCTACTTCGATAGGACCGACCCATGATGTCTCGCAAGTGATCGCCATCCCTCTGTTCTGAGGATCACGACGAGCGCAGGGGACGACTCGGCCTTCTCAGCTACCGCTACGGAAGGGGGGCAACGTTCCGCCGCCGACGTCGGTGTGCTCCTCCTCGGCGTCGCGCTCGTGTGGACCCTTGACGGCGTCTTCGTCGTCCATCTCGGCGAGGTCGTCCGCGATGACGATCTCGTCCTCCTCGTTCTTGCCGCTCGCTTGCGTCGACTCGAGGACGTGTGCGATCTCGATCCCCGTTCCGGTGGGGTCGTCGAACTCGACGAGATCACCCGAGCCCATCTCCTCGTGTGTGATCGGCGACTCACCGGTTGCGGCCGGGTCCTCGCTCGTCACGGGACCTCCCGGAACGGTGACGGGCGGGGGATGGATGCTATCGACCTCGCCGGTGACGTGCGGTCGCTCGGTCACGCTGGGATCGCTCGACGAGCGCAGGCTGTCGCGCACCGTGTGCGGCATGAGCTGGGCGCTCTGCGTCGCCTCGTCCGTGCCCACCCCGAACGTCACCTCGGGGCGCGTACCGCGATTGCCGGACGGGTCGAGGGTCGACGGGGCGTCGTCTCGACCGAGCGCATCGACCGGTGAGGAGCCCGCCGGCGGACTCTCGAGCTCGAGACTATCGAGCGATGCGTCGATCTCCGCCTCGAGGACGGTGTCCTTCGTCTTGATGGACACCGGCGGCAACGGCGGAGGCACCGAGCGCGGCTTCTCCGAGGGGCGCGCCGTGCGCTGACCGGCGTCCGCCACGGTGGTCGGTGCGGTCCGTGTCGCCTCGCCGGCGGGCATGACGCCCACTCGTGGCGACGACGACGACGCAGCGGGGCGCTTCGAAGCTGCCGATACTGCCGCACCTGCAGTGCTCGTAGGTGCCGCCGCGCGCGACGGCGCCCCGTCACCCGACGCCGGAGTCGCCGCATCCTTGCTCCGCGCGGGCGCGGCGACAGGCTGGTCGCTGACGAGCTTCGGCGGTGCGTAGACGAACTTGGGGTCGCCCTCGGCCTTCTTGAGGGCGCCGCTCTTGGCGCGCTCGAGGCCCTGCGTCGCCTCGGTGTCGCCGGCCTTCATGCGCAGCACGCGACGCCACGCGTCGGCGGCTTCACGAGCGTCCGCAAGCTGCTCCTCCCAGACGCGCGCGACCTTGCGGGCGAGCTCGGCGCGCGCGTTCATGTCCTTGCCGCGGAGGATCTGATCCTCGTAGAGCTGAACGAGCGACTTGTAGTCGTTGAGCTCCATGAGGAGCCCGGCGAGCTCGTCCATGACGCCCTGGTCCTGAGGCGAGAGGTCGTGGAGCTTCTTGAGGTCGGCCGCGGCGTTGACGGGCTCGACCAGCTGATCGCGGCGGATCTTCGCGCGGCGCGCGAGGAGCTGCTTCACGAGCGGGCCGTCGAAGACCTCGCCGAGCGCGTGGCTCAGCGCCGCCTCCGCGCGACGCGGGTCGCCGCCGTCGATCCCGAGCGACTCGAGCATGTCGAGCGTCAGCGAATCGACGTGGGCGACGAGAGCGTCACCGAGCCAGGAGAACGCTTGCTCGATGTCGTGGAGGTCGCGGTGGGCGATCATCGCTGCGCGGCGCAGCAGGTTCGCGCGCGTACGGCCGCCGTCGCGTGCGCCGTGTCCGCCCGCGGAGAGCGCCTGACAGAGCGCGCGACGCAAGCGATCGCCGCCGCTGAACTTGTCGCCCTCGCGAGCCGCCGTCTCGAGGGAGATGAGGGTCTCGTCGGCGGGGGCGCCGGTCAACGCGAGCTCGAAGAAGCCGCGCGCCCGCTCGGGCTGACCGCGCATCGACGCGACCTGCGCGGCGCGAGCGAGCGCGCGATTGCGGTCGACCGGGGCCTTGCTGCGTGTGACCTGACGTTCGTAGAGATCGATGACGTCGACGGGCTTCGCCGCGAGCTGAGCGAGACGCTCGAGCAGCGGTTCGGCATCGGCCGGCGGGATGAACGGGAGGCCTTGCTCGCCGTGATTGATGGCGTCAGCGCGCGGCATGCCCGCCTTTGCGCGGATCTCGGCCTGGCGAACGAGCTCGTTGCCGCGGTCCTCGCCCTGCACCTCGCGCGCGAGCAGCTCGTGCGCGACGATGAGCGCGTCGTGGTCGCCCGTCTTCACGGCGAGCTCCTCGAGATGCTCGGCGAGCTTCTTGTCGGCGCCCTTCGTGCGAATCAGCTCGATAGCCACCTGCACTGCGTCGGCGTCGCGACCGACATCGGCGAAGCGCTCGAAGGCGCCGCGGAGAGCGCCGGTGCGCTCGGAGCCGTGACGCGCGTCGAACCACCACTCCTTCAGCTTGCTGGCGACGATGCCCTTCCAACCGAG
>JANXVA010000247.1 GCA_025351875.1 Myxococcales bacterium
GTCGAAGGTCCTCCGCGCTCGGTTCTCGACGAGGGCCGTCGACGCGTCGTTCCTACCGTTTCTCGATTTCGACGACGTGTGCGCCGCGCGCCGTCGCGACGCCGACGACTTCTACGCGGCCGTCGCGCCGACGCAGCTGGCTCCGGAGGCCGCACGCGTGGAGCGACAGGCGCTTGCGGGACTGCTCTGGTCGAAGCAGTACTACGCGTTCGACGTCAACCGATGGCTGCGCGGCGATCCGGGCGGACCTGCTCCGCCGCCTGACCGCAAGCGCGGGCGCAATCGTGAGTGGCGGCACCTCTTCAACAGCGAGGTGCTCAGCATGCCAGACAAGTGGGAGTACCCCTGGTACGCGGCATGGGACCTCGCGTTCCACTGCATCCCGCTGGCGATCGTGGACCCGGATCTCGCGAAGGAGCAGCTCGTCCTGCTGACGCGTGAATGGTACATGCATCCGAACGGGCAGCTTCCCGCGTACGAGTGGGCGTTCGGGGACGTCAACCCGCCGGTGCACGCGTGGGCGGCGCTCCGCGTGTTCCAGATCGATCGCAAGCGCACGGGAAAGCCGGATCACGATTTTCTCGAGTCGGTGTTCCTGAAGCTGATGTTGAACTTCACGTGGTGGGTCAACCGCAAGGACGCCTCGGGCAACAACGTCTTCCAGGGAGGCTTCCTCGGGCTCGACAACATCGGTGTGTTCGATCGCTCGAATGCGCTGCCGCAGGGTGGGCTCCTCGAGCAGGCCGACGCGACGAGCTGGATGGGCATGTACTGCCTGAATTTGCTCGCGATCGCCCTCGAGCTGTCGACGACGAGCCCGAGCTACCAGGACGTCGCGAACAAGTTCTTCGAGCACTTTCTCCTCATCTCGCACGCGATGACCGAGGCGTCCGATGAGTCCGGCGACGACGGCGTGCGCATGTGGAACGAGGAGGACGGCTTCTTCTACGACATGCTGCACCTGCCCGGCCGCGGCAACGTGCCGATGCGCGTCCGCTCGATGGTCGGGCTCATCCCGATCTTCGCGGTCGAGACGATCGAGGAGGCCGCGCTCGAGCGTTTTCCCGCGTTCGTGAAGCGGGCGCAGTGGTTCATCTCGAATCGCCCGGAGTTCGCCGGGCGAATGGACACGGTCCAGATCGGTACGGGCAAGCGCCGGCTCCTGTCGATCCTCGATCGGGATCGCCTCGCGCGCGTGCTCGCTCGCGTCCTCGACGAGACGGAGTTCCTGTCGCCCCATGGCGTGCGGGCGCTGTCACGCATCCACGCGACGGAGCCCTACGAGGTGGAGCTCGACGGCGTGAAGCATCGCGTCGACTACGAGCCGGGCGAGTCGTCGACGGGGCTCTTCGGCGGCAACTCGAACTGGCGCGGGCCGGTGTGGTTTCCGGTGAACTACCTCATGATCGAGGCGCTCCAGAAGTACCACCACTACTACGGCGAGACGTTCCGCATCGAGTGCCCGACGGGGTCGGGGCGCTACATGAACCTCTGGGAGGTCGCGAGCGAGCTCTCGCATCGCCTCGCATCACTCTTCATCCGTGACGCGAACGGTCGGCGTCCGGCCGACGGCGGCGCGCCGAACAGCAAGATGCAGACGGACCCGCACTTCAAGGACCTCGTCACGTTCTACGAGTACTTCCACGGCGAAGACGGAACGGGCCTCGGCGCGACGCACCAGACAGGCTGGACCGCGCTCGTGGCGAAGCTCATCGCGCAGAGCCCGAAGTGGGGCCAAGGCCGCGGACGGAAATAGAGATTTCACACGGAGGCTCGTATTGCGAGTCGCCGTGTGATCTCGAGTCTCGGGGCTCAGAAGCCTTGCGAGTGCATTGCGTCGGCGTTCATTTCGAGGGCGCCTGCGCGCTGAGAGGCTTTGGGCGCCGACGGCATCGCTCGCGTCGCGGCGCGCGCGGTCGCGACCTTGCTCGCCGCAACCTCGAGGCGCCTCTTCTCGGCGGGAGCCGTGACGATGCGGGCCTGTGCGGTGAGCGTCTGCTGCGCGCGCTCGAGCTCCTTGTCGGCGTCGACGAAGTTGCCGTCGTTGATGCGCTGCGCGGCTGCCATCTGCGTCTTCGACGCGTCCATGATCGCGACGATCGCCTTCGTGCGCGAATTTACCGACTGCGCGACGGCGTTGTCGTCGGACGACAGCTGTGTGCGCGTCACGACCTCCTGGATGCGCTCGAGGTCGCCCTCGGCCGCGTCGCGGAAACGAAGGCGAACGCTCGCCAGCGAGCGCGAGTGGCCCTCGAAGGCCGCGGGGTCGACGATGCGAACGCGGACGAGCGCCTCGCGGTGCTGGCCGGCGTGGAGCGCCCCGAGCGGGATGCGCATGCCGCCGTCGCGGAACTCGGCACGGAAGCCGTCGGCGCCGAGCACCTGGACGCCCGGCGCCGGGACAATCTCGACGGAGGCGTCGCTCGCGAGCGTGGCATCGAGCAGAGCGACCTCGTTGCGGAGGATGCCTGCCATCTCGCGTGGCTCACCGATGTGGTAGAGGCGGCCGTTCGTGCGGACGGAGAGCGCGTTCAGTGTGCGCTCGTCGTAGTCGTTGCCGACTCCGAAGGATGTCACCTGTGCGCGGAAGCGAAGGCCGTTCTGCGCGAGCGAGCCGAGGACCTCGGGGCTCGACGGGCCGATGTTGGCGATGCCGTCGGAGATCATCACGACGCGACGCAGGCCGTGAGACGCAGGCGCCGAGGCCATCTGCGATTCGGCGAGCGTCAGTCCAGAGAACATATTCGTCGAGCCGGCCGGAACGAGCTGGGCGATCTGGCGGAGAATCTCGCGGCGGGTGTGCATGTCGAGGCGCGTCGGCGGGACGAGGGTGCGCGCGTCGTCAGAGAAGGAGTCGAGGGCGACGATGTCGCCGTCCTTCAGGCTCCGCACCAGGGTGGCCGCCGCGTTGCGAGCGCTCTCGATCTTCGTGCCGGCCATCGAGCCGGACGTATCGACGACGAGGACGACCTCCATGGGCGGCCGGCTCTCCGGGCGCGCCTCGGGAACGTCGACCCACACGCCGAGGAACGTCTCGCGCGTGCTGCTCGAGAGGAGATCGCCCTCGGGAGCGGCGCCGATCCACGCGCCGTTGCGGTTCGGGGTGCGCTCGCGCCCCGTGTCGCCGGCGCCGTCACTCGCGATCGCGATCGCGTTCGCATTGTCCTGGTCGGCGGCGTTCGCCGCGCTTCCCTGGGTGGGAGCAAGGGGCAGGGGAGCGCCCTTCGCGCATCCCGTGCCAAAGACCCCGGTAACCAGGGAAAAAGCGCCCACGAAGACGATACCGAGCTTTCGCATGCCGCTCTAAACGCGTCACCCTCGAAAAAGTTCTCTCCTCCAGTGATCCGAATTGCCGGTGCACTGCCCCTGTCGTCTGTCGTTGGTTCTTCCCACGTGCTACCGCTCCCCCCATGGTGTCCCTTCCGTCCCGCCCGACGAGCCGTGCCTCCCGTCGCTGGCTGGGGGTCGCCGTCGTCCTCCTCGTGGTGCTCCTCCAGGCCGCGACCGAGCTCCTCGCCGGTCATACGCGGCCGCGCATCCTCCTTCGCCTCGGCGTCGCCGCGGTGCAGATGCCCCTGCTCATGCTCACCCTCTCGGCCTCGTTCGAGTGGGCGAAGCGCCGTCGGCTCGGGTCCGTGTCGACGCTCGTCGTCGGCGCGACGATCGCGGGTGTGCTCGGGATCGCGTTCGGGCTCTTCTTCTGGAAGATGGGCGAAGCCTATCCCGCGTTCCGCCTGCGTGCGGACCCGCCGGTGCCGTGGCGCTCGGTCGCGTGGGGCTTCCTCTTCGGGCAGTTCCACTTCGGGATCTGGGCGCTCGCGTTCGTCTATCCATTCGCGGTCGAGGACGCGCGGCTCCACGCGTTCGAGGCGGAGCGCCTGAAGAGCGACGCGGACCTCGCGCGCCTCCGCGCCCACCTCGAGCCGCACTTCCTCCTCAATACGCTCAACGCGATCGCTGGTCTCGTCACGGAGGACCCGCGGGCCGCACGGCGCCTCCTCGCGGCGCTCGGCGATCTGCTGCGCGACGCCACGCGCGAGGGTGAGATGCAGCCCGTCGGCGCCGAGGTGGAGTGGCTCCAGCGCTACGCGGCGATCCTCGAGGCGCGCTACGACGGTGCGATCGCGTTCAAATGGGACGTCGACCCTCGCGCATGCGATCTCGAGGTCCCTCGACTCCTGCTCCAGCCGCTGGTCGAGAACGCGGTCAAGCACGGCGCGCTCGTGCGCGGGGAAGGGGGCGAGGTGAGCGTCAGTGTCCAGCTCGAGAGGGAGGACAACGTCCTTCGCTGCGTCATCTCCGACAACGGTCCGGGCATCGGCGACGCGCCCGCGCGCTCCGGCGCCTTCGGACTCGACGCTGTTCGTCGCCGGCTTTCGCTCAAGGACCCGCGCGCGAGCCTCGCGATCGACTCGTCGCCTGCGGGGACGCGCGCGACCGTCGCGTGGCCAATCGACGCGGTGGTCTCGTGAGCGCCTCCGCGCAACCGCGGCTCCGGGCGCTCGTCGTCGAGGACGAGTGGCCGGCGCGCAACTTCCTCGTCGAGCTGCTCGAGGGCTCCGGTCTCGCGGAGGTCGTCGGCGCGGTCGGCTCCGCGGACGACGCGCGGCAGGCGCTCTCCTCGCCCGACCGCGTGCATCTCGACGTGGTGTTCCTCGACGTCCAGCTCGCCGCCGGCGAGCGCGCCGGGCTCGAGATCGTGCGCTCGCTCGCGAAGGAGCCCGGGGCGCCGCTCGTCGTACTCGCGACGGCTTCGCGTGAGCACGCGCTGGAGGCCTTCGAGCTCGGGGTCCTCGACTACTTGCTGAAGCCATTCAGCGAGGACCGTGTCGAGAGCTGCCTCCGCCGCCTCGCGGAGCGAAGGCCGAGGCGCGAGGCGAGCGCCGCGGCCCCCCAGCGGATCGTCGCACGACGAAAGAAGAGCCTCGTCTTCCTCGACGCGGACGAGGTGTGGGCCTTCGAGGCGTCGCACCGCCTCACGTTCGTCCACACGCCGCACGGGACGTTCGACCTCGATCTCTCCCTCTCGGCGATCGAGGCGTCGTTCGGGCGCAAGCTGACGCGCGTTCACCGGAGCTGGCTCGTCAACCCGATGTTCGTGAAGGAGCTCGAACGCGAGGGAAGCGATACGCGGCTTCTCGTCGGTGCGGCAGTGGGGCAGCCCGGCGTCCACGTTCCTGTCGCACGTGAGCGTGCGCAGGAGCTCAAGGACCTGCTGCTCGCGAATGCCACGGGGCTGCGCCGCGGCTGATCGCCGGTCCCCCGGAACCGACGACTCGTACCGCTGTGAGCGTGGTTAGTCGGATCGGCCGGCGGCGCCGTGGTTGGCCTGGCATCGATGGTCGGTGGATCTGAATCTCGTCCGCCGAAGTTGCGCCCTCGGGCTACCGCTCGCGGCGTTCGCGACCGTTCTTGCGTCACGCGCCCGCGCCCAGCAGCCGGCAGCACCGCCACCGCCCGTCGACGACCCGATGCTCGCCTCGCCGCCCCCGGCGACGCGCGAGTCTCGTCGTGGGGCGACGCGGTGACCATGTCGCGCGTGCGCTCGACCGACATCGCGACCGCCGTTGCCGAGGTGCGACGCGCCGAGGCCCAGACCCGAACCGCGCTTGCGGCTGTGCTGCCGACGCTCAACGGGACGGTCTCGTATCCACACCAGTTCGTCCGAGCCCGCCTGGAAGCACTGTTCTCCCTCGCTCGTTGCGAGTCCGCCCCATCGACCGCGCAATGAATAAGAAGCTCATCATCTGGGTCGTGGTGGTCGCCGTGCTCGCGGCGGTCGGGTACTTCGGCTGGCGATACCAGAAGACCCACGCGGCGCCCGAGATCGCGTGGAAGACCTCGCCCATCGAGAAGCGGAAGATCTCCGCGAAGGTCACCGCGAGCGGCACCCTCCAGGCGACCGTCACCGTGCAAATCGGCGCGCAGGTCAGCGGGCGCATCCAGAAGCTGAACGCCGACTTCAACACGACCGTCAAGAAGGGGCAGCTGCTCGCCAAGCTCGACCCGCAGCTCTTTCAGGCTGCCGTTGAGCAGTCGAACGCGAACTATCTGTCGGCGAAGGCAAGCGTTGCGAAGGCCGAGGCCCAGCAGAAGGACGCCGAGCTGGTGCTCGTGCGAACGAAGGCGCTCTCCGACCAGGCGCTCGCTTCCGCGGCAGATCTCCAGACCGCCGAGACGACCGTCGCCGTCGCGAAGGCGGCGACCGACGGCGCGAAGGCGTCGCTCGCGCAGTCGGGCGCCTCGCTCCATCAGGCGCAGGTGAACCTTTCCTACACGGAGATCTTCTCCCCGATCGACGGCACCGTGATCTCGCGCGCGGTCGACGTCGGCCAGACCGTCGCGGCCTCGCTCCAGGCGCCCGTCCTCTACACGATCGCCGAGGACCTCCACAAGATGCAGGTCCACACGAGCGTCGCCGAGGGTGACGTCGGGCGCTTGCAGGCCGGCATGGACGCGACGTTCACCGTCGACGCCTTCCAGGGCCAGACCTTCAGGGGAAAGGTCGGCCAGATCCGCAATGCGGCGCAGACGCTCCAGAACGTCGTCACGTACGACGCCGTGATCGACGTCGATAACGTCGAACTGAAGCTGCGTCCCGGCATGACCGCGACGGTCACCATCGTCTTCGCCGAGAAGGAAGACGTCGTCGCGATCGCGAACGCTGCGCTCCGCTTTCGTCCGCCGCCGGAGGTCGCCTCTGCGATCGCTCCCGACCAGGCCGCCTCGGGCTCGGCATCGGCGGGCTCCGCGGCACCCGGGTCGTCGGGTCGCCGCAATCGTCCGCCCGGCGCAGCGGGCGGGTCGCACGAGTCCTCGAAGCACACGGTCTACGTGCTGCGAGGGAGCACTCCCGAGCCTGTCTCGATCGTGACCGGGCTCTCCGACGGAACGGTGACCGAGGTCGTCCGCGGCCTCGACGCGGGCGACCAGGTCGTGATGGATGTCACGATCAGTGGCAAGCCGGCGGGTACCGGTACCGCCGCGCCCCGCATGGGCCGCATGTTCTGAGATGGCGGGCGAAGCGCTCATCGTCGTGGACGACGTCTGGAAGGTCTACGCGACCGGCGATGTCGAGGTGCGCGCGCTCGCGGGCGTGACGCTCGAGATCACGTCGGGGGAGTTCGTGGCGATCATGGGGTCATCGGGCTCCGGCAAGTCGACCTTGATGAACATCCTCGGCTGCCTCGACCGCCCCACGAAGGGCACATACACGCTCGCCGGGCGCAAGGTCGCTTCGATGGACCGCGCGGAGCTCGCCCAGACGCGGAACGAGGTCCTCGGTTTCGTCTTCCAGAGCTTCAACCTTCTCGCGCGCACGAGCGCCCTCGAGAACGTCGAGCTCCCGCTCGTGTATCGCGGCGTGCGGACGAAGGAGCGCGTTCAGCGCGCGACGAAGGCACTCGATCGCGTCGGTCTCGCGGGACGCCTCGATCACACGCCGGCGCAGCTCTCGGGTGGTCAGCAGCAGCGAGTCGCGATCGCGCGCGCGCTCGTCAGAGACCCGAAGGTCATCCTGGCCGACGAACCGACCGGCAACCTCGACTCCAAGACGAGCGTCGAGGTCATGGGTCTCTTCCAGGAGCTCGGACGCGCCGGGATCACGGTCGTTCTCGTCACGCACGAGACTGACATCGCGGAGTACGCGTCGCGCGTCATCGTCGTGAAGGACGGCCTGATCCAGTCTGACGCCCGCCAGGAGCCTCGCGTCGCATGAACCCGTTCGTAACGCTGCGCATCGCGCTTCGGGCAATCATCCGCAACTTCATGCGCTCGTTCCTCACGACGCTCGGCATCATCATCGGTGTCGCGGCCGTGATCGCGATGATGGCGATCGGCGCGGGCGCCAAGGCGCAGGTCGAGCAGGCGTTCGCCGCGATGGGGACGAATCTCCTCATCGTCCTTCCCGGGTCGACGACCGCCGGAGGCTCGTTCGGCGGGTTCGGGTCGATGCCCACGCTCACCTGGGACGACCTTGCCGCGATCAAGAGTGAGGTCGGTACCGTCAAGGCCATCGCGCCGTCGCTGCGGTCGAACCAGTCGCTCGTCAGCGACGAGATGAACTGGACGGCGAGCGTGACGGGCACGACGCCGGAGTATTTCGACATCCGTAACTGGCCCATCGCGCAGGGCGCCCTCTTCACGCAGTCCGACGTCGACGGAGGCTCGAAGGTCATCGTGCTCGGCCAGACGGTGGTGTCGCGCCTGTACGGGGAGACGTCGAACCCCGTCGGGCTCACCGTTCGCGTCGGCAATACTCCCTTCACGGTGGTCGGCGTGGTCGCGAAAAAGGGGCAGTCCGCCAACGGCCAGGACTACGACGACGCCGCATTCATCCCGTCGACGACGTTCGCGCATCGCATCCAGGGCGGCCTCGGCAAGTTCATGAGCGGCCAGATGTACGTCCAGGCGACGAGCTCGGAGGCAACGCAGCGCGCGCTCGAGGACGTTCGCGCTCTCCTCCGCGACCGTCACCACATCCCGCCTGGCGCCGACGACGACTTCTCGATCCGCAACCTCTCGGAGATCGCCGGTGCCCAGGCCCAGGGCACCGACACGATGACGACGCTGCTCGCGAGCGTCGCGGCCGTGTCGCTCCTCGTTGGCGGCATCGGCATCATGAACATCATGCTGGTGAGCGTGACCGAACGGACGCGCGAGATCGGTATCCGCATGGCCATCGGCGCGAAGCCGGCGAGCATCCTGCTCCAGTTCCTCATCGAGGCGCTCGTCCTCTCACTCGCCGGAGGGTTGATAGGCGTCGCGCTCGGCGTGGGGGTCGCGACGTACCTCGCCGGCAAGTTCCACTGGCCGATGCAGATCCAGGTCGACGTCATCGCCGTATCGGTGGGCTTCAGCGCCCTGGTCGGCGTCGTCTTCGGGCTGTACCCGGCGCGAAAGGCGTCGCAGCTCGATCCGATCGACGCCCTCCGTTACGAGTGACGCGACGCGCGGAGGCGCGTTAGGGTGCTCGCGATGGCCAAGGGCAGTGAAGTCTTCAGCGCGGCGTACTACGGCAAGTACTACGGGAGCGCCCGCACGCGAGTGCACGGAGCGAAGGAGATCGCCCGCCTCTGCACGGCGATCACGTCGATGCTCGACTGGTGGGGAGTCCCGATCGACAGCGTCCTCGACGTGGGCGCGGGGGTAGGGCTCTGGCGCGACTGGTTCGCGAAGCACAGGTCGAGAGCTGCGTATCGGTCGACCGAGGTGAGCCGCTACGCGTGCGCACAATACGGACATGAGCAGCGCGACATCACGCGCTGGCGCGCCGACGACGCCTTCGATCTCGTCGTGTGCCAGGGAGTCTTGCCCTACCTCGACGACAAGGGCTGCGCGGACGCGATCGACAACCTCGGCGCGATGACGGCGGGGTTCCTCTACCTGGAGGCGATCACGAAGAAGGACATCAAGGACGTCATCGACAACGCGAAGACCGACGTGAAGGTCTACGAGCGGACCGCTGCCTGGTACCGCACGCGCCTGCGCAAGCACTACACCGAGGTCGGCTGCGGCCTATGGGCGAAGCGCGACGCGCCGGTCCTCTTCTACGAGCTCGAGCGCAGGTAGCGGCCCGTGGCCGAGGGCTCTCGCAGGTGGCTCAGACCTCGAGGAGGAAGTCGGCGACGGGGGCGAAGACGCGCTCCTGGGCCCCCGTGAACAGGAAGAGATCCGCGTGGGCGATCGGCTGCTCGGGATCGCCCACGATGAGCAGGCGCTTCTTGTCCGAGCCGATGACGTCGTAGGTGTGGCGTGACGTGGCCGGCAGCACGATGCCGTCGTCGTTGGCGACGACGCAGAGGAACGGATGCTTGAGCTCCGGCAACCTCTTCGAGACGTTCACGCCGCGTACGACGAGGTCACCGCGCTTGATCCACTCGGCGATCTCACGATTGATGATCGGATGAGGATCCTCGACGGCCTGCACGAGCTTCGACGCCTGCGTGAGATCGGTGGAGCGACCGTTCAGGTAGACCGACAGGAGCGAAGGCGCGATCTTCGTGAGGAGCGGCAGGGCTACGCGTGCGAGCGCGCGCGTGTTGCGGATCCGCATGAGACCCACCAGGCGAGGGGAGCCGAAGGCGAAGCGCACGACGGGGTGCGCGCCCCTCCAGGTGACGAGCCCGGCCATCGAAACGAGCGCATGCACCGGCGCGGTGGGGACGGAGGCGACGTGCGCAAAGGCGAGGGCCGTACCGAGGCTGCAGCCGACGATATCGAGCGACGTCGCGCCGGTCTTCGTGTTCGCGAGGACATGCGCGATCGCCGTGCCGATGTCCTCGATCGCGAGGTCAGCGAGCCCGTAGCGGTTGTTGCCGCGCGCGCGGATCGAGCGGCCTTGGCCACGGAGATCGACCGTCCAGACCTCGAGGCCCCTCGCCGAGAGGCAATCGATCATCGATGGACCGCGCGGGTGAAAGCCGAAGATGTACGAGTTCATGCCGTAGCCCGGCACGATGAGCACGGGGCGCGCAGCAAGGGGCGCGTCGCCCACCGGCCGGCGGCGCGACATCGCGAGGCGCCAGCCTGCGTGGTTGTCGACGAGGTACTGCTCTAACGGCATTCGGCGTCTTCCCGTCGGCGCTACGCGAGGAACACGAGCTTCAGATAGCGCCCTTCAGGGAAGCTCGGGAGCGTCGGGTGATCGGGAGGAGGACCGTGGAGGTCGAGGAGGCGAAGGTCGCTCCGCCCGAGCGCGATGTCGTCGAGAGTGGTGAGAAAATCTTCCGCCGAGACGTGGCTGGAGCACGATGCGGCGACGAGCGTTCCGCCGGGCGCGAGGACCTCGGCGCACGCCCGGTGGAGCGCGCGGTAGGCGCTGATCGCGTTGGGCTTGGCGCGTTCGCTCGGGGCGAAGCTCGGCGGGTCGCTGATGACGACGTCCCATTGCTTGTCCTTTCGCTTCTGCTCGGCGAGCCAGGCGAAAGCGTCGGCGCTGACGAAGGAGTGCGGCGTGAGGTCGATGCCGGCGAGCTTGAAGCTCGCCTGCGCGGTGCCGTGGGCCTTCGCGGCGACGTCGACGCTCGTGACGATGCCGCCGGCGAGCGCCGCGCGCTGCGAGAAGCCGCCGGTGTACGAGAAGAGGTTGAGGACGCGGATGCCCAGCCCCGCGCGCCTGCGGCGGGCGACGAGCTCGCCCACGCGGCGGCGGTTCTCGCGCTGATCGAGGAACGCGCCCGTCTTCTGGCCGCGCATGAGGTCGACGACGAACGGAACGCCGTGCTCGGTGACCCGCACGTTCGCGGGCTCCGTGCCGAAGCGGACCGTGACGCTCTTGGGCTCGCCGGAGTCGGTGCGCTTGGACGTGCGCTCGAGGAGCGTCGCGATCCCTGCGCGCCGCAGGATCGGCTCGACGTCCTGAAGGAGGGTCGGCGCGAGCGCGCGTGCAGCCTCGCCGTCGATCCGGAGGACAGCGACATCGCCGTAGCGATCGATGACGAAGCCGGGCGTGCGGTCACCCTCACCGTTGAGGAGCCGGTACGCGGTCGTCGCGCCGTCGGCAAAGAGCTCACCGCGAAGCGCGATGGCGCGCGTCAGACGAGCGGAGAAGAGCGATGCGTCGAGCCGCACGGCGGAGGATGTTCCCCAGACGCGAACGGCGATCGGTGAGTCCGGGTCCGACACGCCGCAGCCGACGATCTCGTCCTGCTCCGAAACGATCGCCACGATCCGAGCATCGGGGTACCGCGGCGACGCGTGGCCCACCGCCGATCGGAAGATCCAAGGGTGTCCGCGGCGAACCGCTTCGACCCCGTGACGGTTCACGATGACCCTGGCCATCCGCGTGTCTGTGCTGACAGTGCTGACAGTGCTGACGTTGCGATCAGGCGCAGGCGCGCGATGTCGTGGTTCGGCGGGCGGCGTCGCTTCCGGGCGGCCTCGCGGGCGTCGCGTACGTGTGTTCACAGGTAGGACGTCACCTCTTAGCCCGCGGCGCAACCTGGCGCAACGTGGAGCCAAAATACGATCGGCGTGTCGTGCACTCGTTGACGGCTGGCCGTTCGAGGCGTCCAATGGACGGGCTTTGCGACCGTCGTTTTCATGGCGCCGTCAATCCGAGGGCATGTGCACGCCGTTTGCATCTGCTCGCAGAACCTTGCACCCGTCCATCGAACCGCGCTGCGCACAGAACTCCGAGGGCTCATGAGGAAGGGACGCTCACAGAGGAAGTCGCGTGTCTCGCTCCCGCCGCGTGCGGCGCGGAGCAAGCCGTCGCACGCGGATGTGGGCTCGGATCCTGGCCCGCACGTCGTCACGGGCGTGATTGGACAGCGTCCCGAGCCTGCCGACACCAACACGCGCTCAGAGGGCTCTCCGGAGGCGCAGCCGATGACTCGGAGCCCGCGTCCGACCCTCGAGATGCTCGCCGAGCCGATGCTCGAGCGGGTGCGAGAGGCCGAGCGCCTCGAGCTGGTCAATCAGGAGCTGCGCTCGGCGATCGACGAGAGCCCGGAGGAAGCGGAAGCTCGCGGTCTCGGCGATCCCGCGCCCGCGCCGACGGAGCTGCCACGCGTCGAGGCCGTCATCCCGGTGACGGCAGCGCACGTGACGGTCAAGAGCGCCTACCGCGACGAGTCGCCGAC
>JANXVA010000287.1 GCA_025351875.1 Myxococcales bacterium
CCTATCGGGGCGTCGCAGGCTCGGCGTCGGCGCTCGCAAAGCTCGATCTGACGACCGGAGCGCTCGACACGACCTTCAGCCCGCCGGGAGCCAACGGCTTCAACTCGGCCGTGGCGAGCCTCGCCGCGTCCGCCACGGCCCTCTACGTCGGCGGAGATTTCGTCACATACAACGCGGGGAACGTCGCGGTGGGGCACCTCGCCAAGCTCGATCTCACGACCGGCGCAGCCGACAAGACGTTCAGCCCTCCCGCATCCAACGGCTTCGTCGGATCCGTCACCTCGGTCGCGGTGGCCGGCTCGTCGGTCTGGGTAGGAGGCAGGTTCACGTCGTACCGGGGCGGCAAGGGGAACGTGCGGAACGTCGCGAAGCTCGACGCAATGACGGGCGTTCTCGACAGCTCGGGCCTCGTGGGCGTCGGCATCGGCGACTCCCCGTCCAGCGTGCAGGTCTCGGGGAGCACGGTGTGGCTCACCGGCGGCTTCTCCGCCTACGGCGGCGAGCCGGTGGGCAGCCTCGTCAAGGTGGACGACGTCACCTTCGACGTCGACCGCACCTTCAGCCCCGTCTCCCAGAACGGCTTCGACGGCCAGGTGCTGGCGCTGGCGTCGTCCGGAACGTCGCTCTTCGTCGGTGGCGCCTTCACGGCGTACCGAGGCGTCGCCGACTCCGCACACGACATCGCGAAGCTCGACGCCAAGACCGGCGCGATCGACACGGCGTTCAGCCCCCTGGGCGCGACGACGAACGGTTTCGCCCCGGCAGGAGCCAGCATCAGCGCGATTCTGATCGACGGTAGCGCCCTCTACGTCGGGCTCGGGAGCAGCGGGGTCAAGTACCGCAACACCCCGGTTCCGCAAGGGCTCGTGAAGCTCGACACGGCGGGCGGGCTCGACGCTACGTTCAACGTCGGCGGCGGGTTCAACTCCGTGGTCACCGCCGTCGCGGTGGCGGGCCCGTCCGTCTACGTCGGTGGATTCTTCTCGACCTACCGGGGCGACTCGACGCTGTCGCTCGCGAAGCTCGACAAGACCACGGGCACTCTCGACACCACCTTCAGCCCGCCCGGCCCTGGCGCGAACGGCGTCGACGGGTCAGTCTTTGCGCTCGCGACGTCCGGCACGTCCCTCTACCTCGCCGGCGGGTTCACCGCGTACCGGGGCGTCGCCGACTCGGCGTTCGACATCGCGAAGGTCGATCTCACGACGGGCGCTCTCGACACCACCTTCAGCCCACCCGGCGCCGGCCTCAACGGATTCACGTTCGCGTCGGCGGCGTCCGGCGGGACCGAGGCACGCGCCCTCGCCGTGAGCGGCACGTCGCTGTTCGTCGGGGGCATCTTCGACTCCTACCGGGGGGTCGCCGCGTCGACCAACGCGCTCGCCAAGCTCGATCTCACGACCGGCGCGCCCGACACGACGTTCAGCCCTCCGGGCCCCGGCATGAACGGCTTCACGAGTCCGTACGGCAACGAGAACATCAGAGCCTTCGCCGTCTCGGGCTCGTCGCTCCTCCTCTGCGGCGAGCTCGTCCGCTACCGCAGCGCTCCCGCGCCTCGACGCAACGCCATGGCGGTGAGCGCCGTGTCCGGGGCGCTCCAGTAGATTTTGTCCAGCCCGAAGCGCCTTTTCGGGCACTTCGCGGCTCGGCGCTGTACCGAGGCCCGATCGATGCTAAGTGGCGGACTCCCCGATGCCGTGGCCGGACAAAAACCCTGCTGGACTCGACGCCAGCGAGAAGACGAGCTTCGGCAAGGGCGTCTTCCGCATGTGCGACGGCTGCGGCGAGACCGTGACCGCCGAGCGCCTCGTGCACAACCACGAGGTCTGCCCGCAGTGCGGCAAGCACCACAAGCTCGGCGCTCCCGGGTGGCGGAAGCTCATCCTCGACGACGGCGCGCTCGACGAGTGGGACGCCCACCTCGAGCCGAGCGATCCTCTGACCTATCGGGGTCGATCGCGGACAGCAAGGACGACGCGAGCGTCTTCGCGATCGCAGTCAGCGCCGATGCTCCCCTCGCGTTCCGGCTCACCGACTCGTTCAACATCCTCGTCGGTGCGGGCATCGATTACACGGTGTCGGCTAGCTGCTAGCGTCACGACCTCGTCGAGCACCGGCACGGCGACGACCTCGCGCTCCGAGGAGGTGAAGGGCAGCCTCTTCTCCCTCCAGGCGTGGCTAGGCGTCGGCGGCTACCTCTGACCGGGAGAAGAGAGGAGACGAGAGCCGACTCGGTCACCCGATGATCATCGCTTCGCGAACATCGGGAGGTGTGTCCCCTTCGCGACGTGCTCGGCGATGAGCGGGGCCCTTCTCCGACGCTATCGCCTCACACGATGGCCTACTCTCCAAGCACGAGGCCGGCAGGAGACAGGCGAGAAGGTGTCTGAGGCCGCGGCGAACTGGTAGCGCTCACTTCGCGCAACGAACCACGGTGAAGAGCGCCTTCCGGGGCTGGCCGAGCAGCTTGGTGCTCCCGAGCACGACGAACCCCTTCGGACCGAGCTCCAGGATGCGCTCCAGCGTGGCGGTGATAGGAAACGACCACGATGCAACGCCCGTCTCGTAGGTGCCATTCGCGTGGAGGAGGTCGGCGATCGCGGT
>JANXVA010000288.1 GCA_025351875.1 Myxococcales bacterium
GCGGCGGCGGCTCGTCCGACGGACCGACGCTCTGCGTTCCCCCGACGGCGAAGAAGAGCGCCTGCAACGGCAGCGGCGCGGGCCTCGGCATCGGCACGGCGACGCCGTCGCCGCTTCCCCCTTGCACCCCCGGCGGCGGCAGCGCGGGTGCCTCGAGCAGCAGCAGCGGCGGCGCCTCGACGACGCCTCCCGCAGGCACGCCGAGCTGCGAGAAGGACAAGGTCGCGGTCCAGAAGAAGGACGGCCGCTGGGACTGCGTGAAGATGGAGACGCCCGTCACCTACTTCTACTCGGACAAGCCGATCAAGGTCCGCGCGTCGGTCGAGTTTCCGCACGGCGTCATGACCCAGTGGTACCCGTCGGTCGTCGAGCAGTACCCGCTCGCCGCCGACATGAAGGATCTCGTCTCGACGGACTCGTCGAAGGCGAAGGTCTGCGGCGCGAAGGACGGAGCGGCCTCAGCGGCGAACGGCCTGCTCGACTGGGGTACGCTCGACATCCTCGGTCGCGACGCCAACGTCGACGCGCAGCTGCCGCCTGCCTCGCTCGATCGCTTCACGTGGTCATTCGCTCGCCAGGTCGCGGCGAACCCGCTCCGCGCGGGCAGCGGCCAGCTCGAGAAGTTCCTCTTCTACCGCGGCGTCGGCAACTTCGCGCTTCCGGTGCGCATCAACTCGGCGCCGGGCGGCAAGCTCGCGCTCAAGAACCTCATCGACGACAAGATCGGCTCGGTGTTCTTCCTCAACGTGACGGCCGACAGGGGGACGTTCACCTCGGCGGACGGCGGCATCGCCCGCGGCGCGACGCTGCCCGGAGCGATCCCCTCCCTCGAAGGCGCCCGCGACGTCGACATCTACGCCGACGACCTCGCGCGCTCCGTTCGCACCCAGCTCGACGCGATGGGCCTCTACGACGACGAGGCGACCGCGATGGTCAACACCTGGAAGAAGCAGTGGTTCCGTACGCCGGGTCCGCGCCTCCTCTACCTCGCTCCGCAGTCGTGGACCGACGCGTCGATCCCCCTCACGATCGAGCCGAAGCCCGAGAGCACCCAGCGCGTGATGGTCATCCGCGTCGAGCTCCTCACCCCCGAGATGGAGACGGCGGACGTCGCGGCCCTCAAGGGCCTCGCCAATCCGACCACCTCGGCCGCGACGCGTAACCACTTCTCCGCCCTCGGCCGCTTCGCCGAGCCGCGCCTCCGCCGGGCGATGGTCCTCGCCGGCAACCCCTCGTACGCGACGCCGCTCCTCGCCGAGACCATCGCGACGAACCACACGACGCACAAGCCGAGCGCGGGAACCAAGCCCCTCGCACCGCAGGCCGCCGGGCCGAAGTACAAGGGCAAGGGCTTCGTCGTCCACGAGTGGGGCACCGACACCATCGTCGTCGGCTCGGACGGCTCTCAGCTCCTCGGCCTCCAGCACGAGGAGGAGGATCTCCCCGGCTTCGTCTACGACCGCACGCACTGAGTACGAGTCCCGAACGCTCCCTGACTACGAGAAGGACGCTGGAGAAGACGCCATGTCGAAAGCCTGTATCGCGCTCGTGACGGCCTCGTTCACTGCTGCTCTGGTCGCGTGCTCGGGGAGCGATGGCTCCGCGTTCGGCGACACGCCGCCGGATCAGGGGCCCATCGCGCCGAACGCCGGCGAGTTCTCCAGCGACCCGCTCGGCACGAACGCCGCGTGCGTCACCGACGTCAAGAACGCGTCGCTTCCTCCGGTCAATCTCGTCATCATGTACGACAAGTCCGGGAGCATGGGGAACCCGGCCGAGGGCGGTGACCCGAAGGCCAAGTGGGTCCCGGTCAACACCGGGATGAAGGCCTTCTTCGCCGACCCCGCGTCCTCCGGGTACAACGCCTCGCTCCAGTTCTTCCCGGCGCCTGGAGATCTCCAGACCACCTGCGGGGCGGCGTACGCGAAGCCGCTCGTCCCGCTCACATCGCTGTCGTCGGGCTCGCCGCTCTCGTCGGCGCTCGACGCAGCGACGCCGCAAGGCGGCACGCCCACACTCCCCGCGCTGCGCGGCGCCATCAGCTACGCGCAGTCGACGATCGCCGCGCGCCCCGACGAGAAGACCGTCGTGGTGCTCGTCACCGACGGCGAGCCCGGCCTCTTCGTCGACGGCCAGGTCCAGGCGGGCTGCGAGAACAACGACATCGCGCACGTCGCCGGCGCCGCGAGCGACGCGTTCCACGCGACCCCTTCGGTTCCCACCTACGTGATCGGCGTCGGCAGCTCGCTCAACAAGCTCCAGGCGATCGCGAACGCCGGCGGAACCGGCAGCGCGTTCATGATCTCGGTGAGCGATCCCACCGAGACGAAGCAGCAGCTCCAGAAGGCCTTCGAGGCGATACGCTCGCAGGTGAAGGTCTCTTGCAAGTTCGCAGTCCCCACCGCGCCCGTGGGGCAGACACTCGACAAGGATCACATCAACGTCGGCTTCACCGCAGGTAGCGGCGGCGAGACCGCGCTCGTCTACAGCAAGGACTGCACGGCGCCGAACGGCTGGCGCTACGACAATGCTGCCTCGCCCACGCAGATCGAGCTGTGCCCGAGCTCGTGCGGAGCCGCCCAGATCGACCCCAACGGCAAGCTCCGTGTCGCCGTCGGCTGCAAGACCAACGTGGAAGTGCGCTGAGGCGAGCATGAGCCACCCCCTCCGTCACGCGCCCGTCACGGTGCTCAACGTGCTCCGTCCCCTGCCGCCGCGGCCGACGCGAGCCGTCCCGCACCTCGTGAGCCTGCCCACGATGGACCTCGTCGAGGTCGTCGAGGTGAAGCGCCCCAAGTCGGTGCCTCCCCCGCTTCCCGCCAAGCGCGATGTCGCGCGTCGATCGGAGCGCGTACCGATCCTGCACCGCTCTTCGGCCGACGACATCCTCGAGGCGCTCTTCGACTCGCTCCGGGACCTCGACGCTGAGAAGGATGCCCTGACGGCGGCACGCGTGTGCCTCCGAGCTCTCGAAAGCGAGATGCCGTCGCGGGCGTCGATGCTCCACGCCTTCGACGTGACGCGGCGCGATTTTCTCGTCGTCGATGCGCGCGGCGAAGCGGCCGAGGCG